>JAOAQX010000031.1 GCA_025210805.1 Flavobacteriales bacterium | reverse complement strand
GAGTCATGAAGCTAGAAAATACACATAAAAGCCCCCTTAGAAGGGGGGAAGGGGGATGTTTCTCCCAGATTGAGTATCGAAATACATTTTATTCATATAGTATTAAGAAATACTTTACTAGTAGGATGTGAGCTCTTTGTGTTACATCCTCCTTCCCCCCTTCAAAGGGGGCGGTTTAAAAATTGAAGATTAGAGTTATGAAGCTAGAAAACACACATAAAAGCCCCCTTCAAAGGGGGAGAATTGAATATAGAAGATTAGAGTTATGAAGCTAGAAAACACACATAAAAGCCCTCTCAAAAAGTCGGGACAAGCTTTTAAAAAGGGTGAGATTAGAGATTAATGATAAAAATAACAAATTATGAACCAGGAAAATACAGAAATCAGCATTGACGGAAAACGAATAAAAACTTTTAATCAGATTTATTTGTTCCAGCCCATTTTTGATCACCACCATTTCCAAATTTCAGTGGATATGAGTGCTATTGAGAAAGATGGAGAATATACCATAGAAAAATCTAGAGAGTGGCTAGGGAAACCTTTAGTGATTTATTTTCAAAAAAGTGATTTTGTGGGGATCATTACGAATATTCAGCTGAATCAAGAAAATGGATTTAATGGTATCATCAATATTTCAGGTTTTTCTAAAACGATCCTTATGGATTCTGGTGCTCATTTACAGTCTTGGTCTGAGAAGTCTATCAAAAAAATTGCAAAAGAAATTACTAAAAACAGTCGAGTAGAGGCAAGAATAAACCCGAAAAATACTGAAATCATCCCTTATTTATGTCAATACCAGGAGTCCTATTTTGATTTTTTAAAGAGACAAGCTATAGATTATAGAGAATGGTTCTTTTCTGACGGGGTCAACCTGCATTTTGGCTTACCTAAAGAATCACCCAATGCCATTGAACTGGAATACAACAAGGATATCTTGAGTTTAAATATTGATATACAGGTTAAGCCTCACGCTCAAGAGTTGTATAGTTTTCAGAAAATGCAAAACAAATTTATTATCGAAAAATCCAAAAATAGACCTGATGGACTGAGTGAGTTGGGAATGCATTCCTTCAAAACCAGCAATGAGGTTTACCCATTTATACCTAAGACGGTTTCGGATATCAGAATAAGAAATAAAGGAGCCTTTGACGATGCTTTGAAAAACAACCAAAATGCTGCCATTGCCAGTTATCATATTATCTCTGGAACTACTTCACTAAGAGGATTGACACCTGGTTCTATCATTAAAATAGCGGCAGGAATGAAAGAAAACCTTGAAGAAACCATTAATCAATATGGAGAATTTATGGTAATAGAAGCCAAGCACCAAGAACACTATCCAAACGGATATACTTGCGAATTTAAAGCAATACCTTCTGGGATAAAATCGCCACCAATTCCCTCAATCACTCGTCCTGTGGCGCAAACCCAAATGGCTACCGTAACCTCCAACGAAGACCCAAGTAAAAAAGGACGTGTACAAGTGCAGTTTCCTTGGCAAGATCCTCAAGAAAAAACCGATTGGATTTCGGTACTTACTCCCGATGGTGGAAGCAGCGATTTGGTAAATACCAACCGAGGTTTTGTCTTTATTCCAGAAAAAGGTGACCAAGTAATGATAGGATTCCGATACAATGATCCCAACAGACCCTTTGTAATGGGAAGTATATTCAACGGAAGCAACGCTAGTGGAGGTTCAGATGCCAATAAATCAAAATCTATCACCACCCGCAGCGGAGCTACTATTTCTTTTGATGATGATGAAGGGAAAGGGAAAATAAGTATTTCTGACCCTAGCGGAAATACGGTAACACTTAATGGTGATGAGACGATTACGATATCGGCACCGAAAGGTATTACGATGAATTCTAAAGAAATCACCTTAAACGCAGAAGAAAAAATAACCATAAAGGGTGATAAAAAAGTAGATATCAACTCAAAAGAAATTACCCAAACCGCTAAGCAGAAAATTGATCTAAAAAGTGATGCCAATATGCTGATGGCATCCAAGGCTAAGGAAGAAACACACAAAACCTATAAACTTACGGCACAAGCTACCGTAGATATTGAAGGTGCAACAGCCGTGAATGCTAAAGGAGGAATCATCAATCTGAACTAACTATGGCTAAATTTCAAGAAGATAATGCTATTACCTTTCGCTTGAAAGAAATGCAAAAAATGTGGATTAAAGAAATCTGTAAAAAGCATCAATTAGTGAGGTGGTTAGTGGACAAAGATGAGATAAGAATGGTAAAGGCTTTTGTATTAGCCGAAGCATCAGAACATGGGAAAATAGAAGACCTTTTTATTGGTTTTGAAACGCCATTTGAAGATCCAAAAAAATATGGAAAAGCCTTAAAAGAGGAGTTTTTGACTGTTTGGAATAGTCCAGAATATAGGAAAGAAGTGGAAGATTATGATGTTTTACCCAATTGGGATTCCAAGCCTTTTGAATACCCCGAAGAGGATAAAGACGGATTATTTTTTGCTCATTGTATGGCTTCTTTTGCAGAGTCGATAGGGAAAAAGACCAATATTGTTCTTTGTCTGTTGCCTCATGCTTTTTATGGAAATCAATTACTTGGTGAGTGGCTGGAAAATTTGGTGAAAAAACTGCCCAAAAACCTCAAATTGATGGTGATGGATGCTAAGGATTATTCCATGTTTGATTTTTTTAGAGAAACGAAAAACAGTAAAACTCTTGAACCCAATTTGGATATGTCTGGTGCTATTAGAGAGCTGATACAAAATGGTGATCCACACTCACCTGCCACAGGAATCAATCTTTGTATTCTCAATCTTATGGAAGCTTCTAAAAACAAAGACCTTGATGCCATAAAAAAATGGGGAGAAAAAGGAATTCGTATCTGTAGAGATATGGAAAGTAAGAGCATGGAAGCAACGATTTTATTATCTTATGGAAGTGCCTATTTTCAACTAAAAAAATACAAAATTGCCATAGAAAAATATGCCCTTGCCGAAGAAATTAGTGCAAAAGGTAGGGCAGAAAAAGATCCTACTTGCGATATTTTGAATTTACAAAGTAAACACTTTTTGGCTGCCACTTATTTTGTAAGAAAAAAAAGAAAAATTTCTTTGGAATATTATATCCAAACCGCCCAAAAGGCATTGGAGCAAGAGAATATAATGATTTATCTAGAAGCTCAAAGACAGAGTATTTATATCTCCAAAAAACTATGGCGATCTAGTGAAGCACAAGAAATAGCAAAAACAGCCTATTACAAGGGAATTACTTTAAATAAAGAATTACTCAAGTTTTCCCCCATGTTGTTGATTACCCAATCTCATTATGATTTTTCTAAAAACGAAAATAACCAAGATGAAATGAAAAAGATAGAAACTTTTGCCATAGATATTTGGGGAGAAAACTGGGAAGATCTTTCTGTAAAAGAAGGTTACCAATCGGTATTAGAACCCGAAGAATCTTAAAAAAAATGATTATGTTATTAGCTTCCAAACACCTTAATCCCACTTTGGGAATCGATATTCATTTTGTAACGATTCCACCATTACCAGCACCTGTTCCTATGCCACATCCATTTATCGGTTTTGTGCTAGATCCTTTTGATTATATCCCTTTTTTGGGAACCGATGTGCATATCAACGGAATGAAAAGATCCAATGCAGGAACCATGGCGACTTTGGCAACTTCCAAACATATTCCTTTGGGAGCAGGTTTCCATCCTGCAGCTTTACCCATGATAGATCATGAAGGATTGCAGTTTTTTGGAAGTCAGACCGTGAAAGCTGATGGTTCTTATCTCAGTGGAGCTACTTTTATGTTGATGACATGTAGTTGTATAGGAATTCCACTGGGGAGTCCAGAGCGGTATTTACCTACCACAACGTCCATACCCATGCCCGGTTTACCCGTTTTTGTGGGAGGACCTCAAGTGCCCGACCTTATGGGAGTTTTGATGAAACTTCTCATGACTTTTGGTTTGAAATTTTTATTAAAAAAGGCAGGAAAACTCTTTAGGAAAATGAAATGTCGTCTTAAAGGTGGACCTTGTTAAAAGAAGTGGTATGATATTAAAACTTTAGAATATAAAACATTATGATTGATTTATCTACAGGAGAAATAATATTACATGAGGAAGATTTTACCCTCGAAGGACCGATTCCTTTTTCGATTACTCGGAACTATTTTTCATTTATTGACCGAAAAGGATTATTGGGTGAAAAATGGCATCTCAACTTAGAACAACATATTCATATAGATGAAACATCAGACTATTTTGTTTGGCAAAATTGCAGTGGGAATATTATAGAAATACCACTAATTCCGCTAAATGATAAAGCCTTTGTTACCGAGCATCAGTTTAGTTATGAATATCAAGAAAAAGGTATTTTGATTCATCGTTATGAAAAAGATACACACTATTTCTTTGAAGAATATCACCCAAAAAAATGGCGATTAAGCAAAATATATAAAGGTGTTTTTGAGATCAACTACCAATACAAAAGGGATGGATTACAAATTCATCAAATTACCGATTATTATCAGCGAAATCTCCTTTTTCGATATGATAAAAAGGCTAGAATAGAATCCATTTGGTTAGATACCCAAGAATTGGCAGAAGCCAAAAGATTGATTTCCTACCGATACGAAGATGGTTTTTTGCAGGGAATTACGGATATCTTGGAGCAAGAAGAAACCTGTGAATATCAGGATAAAAACTTACAGACCCTTACCCGAAAAAACAAAAGTAAAAACTGTTGGGAATATCAAGAGATTGACAAAAAAATCCGTTGTGTAAAACGATACGAATTAGAAGAAAACTCACCTGTTCATCACAATGTACTGCATTATACTTATGAAGGAAACAAAACCTCGGTTAGAGATTTTTATGGAGATACCAGTCAGCATTTTTTTGAGGATGGAAACCTGATAAAGACCATCAATGCATTGGGGCAAGAGGAATCTTGGAGTTATGGTTTGGACAATGAACTCATTAAACACACAGACAGAGCAGGAAATGCAACCTATTTCGGCTATGATGAATATGGAAACAAAACTTCGGAACTATTGCCCAATGGCGGAAAAATTCAGTTTGCATACGAGGATAATCGATTGATTATGGCAAAAAATGCCTTGGGGGCGATTTGGCATTGGGAGTATAACGAAACAGGATTGCTCACCGAACAGCAAGGACCGAAAGGCGATATAACCCGTTATGAATACGAAGATGGATTGCTAAAAACAGTGATTGATTCTTTGGGAGAAGAAACCCACATACACTATCATCCCAATAAACAAATAAAAGAAGTACGGTTACCCGATGGCGACACCATGCAGTGGGCATACAATGAGTATGGACAAACGACTCAAGAATATCACCAAGACAAAAGAGCCCGTTATGTATATGACGCACTTGGCAGACTTACCGAGATTTTTAGCTCATTGGAGAGTCCGCTTTATTTGAAATACGATGCCATGGGCAATATGGTAGAAGCCAAAAACAGCCACCAACAAGTAGCTTTTACTTATGCCCACAACGGAAAACTGCTAAAAAGACAGCAAAATGATACCGAAATCCGTTTTAGGTACAACCGAAACGACGATTTGAGTGCCATCATCAATGAAGCAGGAAAAGAATATATTTTTAAACGAAATGCCATAGGCGAGATTGTAAGAGAAATAGGGTTTGATGGAAAACAACATCGCTATTTTTATGATGCAGGTGGTAGAATGAGCCATATTTTACAACCCAATGGCGAAACCAAAAAAATGGAATATGACCTCTTGGGAAATCTCACCAAAATATATTTTGACGACCAAGAAAGAGCCAGCGAATACTTTAGATACAACCAGGCAGGACAACTGATAGAAGCCACCAACGAACACAGTCGTGTACTATTTGAAAGAGACCCGCTTGGAAATATCATTAGCGAACAGCAAAACGGAGTGACAATCCAACACCAATACAACCGCCAAAGCCAAAGAATAGGATTAGAAAGTAGCCTTGGCTTAAAACTGGAAATAAAACGCAATAATTGGGGACAAATAGAAGCTTACCAAGCCCTGCAAGGTGATAAAGAATGGCAAATGAGCCTCAAGCAAAACCACCTAGGTCTAGAGACCGAAAGACTGCTCCCAGGTGGCGTTTCTTTGAGTACCGAGCGAGATGTGATGGGAAAACCCCTAAGGCAACTTACCCAAAAAGGCAAACAGACCTACCAAGACCGGCGATACAGTTGGAATAATAACAACAAACTGACGGGTATAGAAAACCGCACCAATGGAGACTGGGTTCAGTTTTCTTATAACCCTTTTGGATACCTTGCCAAAGCACAATACTCCACAGGAGAAAGCATTTTTAAGATGCCCGATGTATTGGGGAATCTTTTCCACACCCAAGATAAAGATCAACTGGTATATACCGATGCAGGAGGACTACTTGCCGATCGTAAAAAAGAAATAGCCTACCAGTACGACAAAAACGGAAACCTAACCTACAAACACGACAGTAAAGGAGCTAAATACTTCTTTTGGGATG
>JAOAQX010000030.1 GCA_025210805.1 Flavobacteriales bacterium | reverse complement strand
TCAAGGAAGAAAACTGGAATTTGTCACGAGGATTAGCAAAAGGAAAGAGTGAAGAGGTTCGAATCCTAAACACTTTCTTAGAACAAATTCGACGAAATATCGTCGATTGCTATCAAGAATTAAAGACATCAAAGCAAACCTTTTCTTGTGAAGACGTTAAAAATGCCTTCTTAGGTATTAAAGAAGAATCACACACACTCATAGAACTGTTTGATTATCACAATAAGGAAATGAACAATTTGCTGGAATGGGGAACTCTGAAAAACTACTTCACTACTAAAAAGTATTTTCAACAGTATCTAAAAGCAAAGCACAAAAAGACGGATATTCACTTATCTCATTTAAGGTATGGTTTCCTGGTTGGCTTTGTAAATTTCATGAAAGAGACAAAACCAATAAACCCGCATCAACCATTTGCACATAATACTATTATGAAGCATGTTGAACGGTTTAAGAAAATTATGAATCTAGCCTTTCAGAATGAATGGCTTGAAAAAGATCCATTTAAACGATTTAAACTATCTTTTATCAAAAAAGACATAGAACACTTAACTGAAGTTGAACTCAATAAAATTGAGAAAAAGAAATTCAAAATTGAACGACTCGAATGCATTAAAGATCTTTTTGTTTTTAGTTGTTATACAGGCCTATCATACATTGACGTACACCACTTAAAAGAAGAAAATATCATTATTGGTATTGATGGAAGAAAATGGATTTCAACAAACAGAAAGAAAACAGACAAAGCAGTTATGATACCTATTCTTCCACAAGCAATGAAAATTATTGACAAATATAAAAATTACCCAACCACTATCTCAAAAAGAAGATTGCTACCATCATACTCCAATCAGCGACTTAATTCTTATTTAAAAGAGATTGCTGATATCTGCCGAATAAAAAAGAATCTTACATTTCACATGGCACGACATACATTTGCAACTACTGTTACACTCTCAAATGGCATTCCTATCGAAACTGTTTCAAAATTATTGGGACATTCAAATATAAAAACGACCCAAATTTATGCACGTGTAATTGAAAGTAAAATCAGTGCTGATATGAATGTTCTTTATAAGAAGTTTAATAAACCGGCTACCAATCAGTTAAAATTAAAATCTTCTTAAGCAATTGATAATCTATTATCTTTGCAAGGATAACTTTTACGGTTTTCTGAAAATTGGATTTACCTCGCCATTGAGTTTTTATGGCGAGGTAAATTTTATACAGAAGATTTCTATCTCACATTTTATGGGTTTGGAGAGGCTATTTTGATGTAAGTTCATTATACCAGTAAACAGGGAAACAATATTTATCCATAGCACATTTTTCTATAAATTCCTTTAAGCCATCATTCTTCGGAGATTCAGGATATAGCATTGCAAGACCTACACTTTTATCATCCACTAACATAAATTTATCAATATAATTGTATAATTGCTTGCTATGTCTATATAGGTTTCTATTAATATTTTTTAGTTTGATTTTATCCCAATCAGTTGCTTTTATTTCCATAATCATTACAAAATCTTCGCCAGCAGCTTTGTGAATAACTATATCCAGCCTACCACTCTTCTGCTTAATTTCAGGTACATTATTAAAAGAAACATATTCCTCAATACCAACATCTTCATCTGTGGAATTTTGGCTATAATCATTTTGCACTATGCGTTGAAACTCTTTTCCTCTTTTGAGTTGGGGTGGCTCATTTGATGTCTCTTGTTTTTTCATAATTTAAACATCTAAGTGATTTTGATCTATGGAAGACAAATTAAGATTCCCTTTCTCAAAACTACTGTAAAAGACTTGTTTTTTTTATACTCATAGCTTCTGAAATCCATTACTTCTTTTTGCCATCGGAAGTACCACCCTCAGACTGTCTAGGCGGTTTACAGGGAGGGATCTCCATAGAATGTTCTTCTGGTCTGGTTTGAGGCTTAGGTTGTGGAGTTTGTGCCTTCTTGCTGATCGTTTTTTAGGGTGTTAATGCTTATTTTTTACTTTTAATATCGGTCTTTTTAGTAGGCTTGCGAGGTGGTATTTTAGCAGCGTTTCTTTGTAATGGTCTGTCATCAACAGAGTGTACCCGTTCTTTTTTACTGTGGTCAATTTTCTTGTCCTCCATAACTATGAAATATTTAGTTTGATAAATGAAATCAGCAGGATATTGCCAGCCAGTAGTCCCAAAATCATGGCTATGTTAATGCCCCGTATTAAGAGATTCCAGCGTGTTGTAATCTTTTCGTATTCAGGATGATTAACGTTAGCAATCGCCCATCGGTTTGCCATCATAGATAACAAATGAGCTGATAAGCTAATGAAAATCACGCCAGCAAAGCAGTACCAGGAAGCAATCAGACTGTTTTTATACACTGCCTTGCTCAGATCAGGAATAACCTTTTCGATAAAGGCAAACGAAATACCCAAGGCACCGGAAGCGATAAAAAGAATGTTTTTGTCAAACTGCTCGTTACTGTATTTTAATGCTTGGTATTGAACTTCGGTGTACTTGTCTTCATCCATAGAAAAATAAAATTGAAACCTTTGCAAGGCAAAAATACCATTAAGTCTCAGATTAATAGTTGTTTAAGTTGGTTTTGTTTTGGATTTTCATTAACTTAAAGATGTGATTAAAAAGGAGTTACATATGAGTTTTGTATCGCATCATGTCGAACGTAGAACGCGAAAAAATACATTTTTACGCCAAATTAACCAGATCATCGACT
>JAOAQX010000029.1 GCA_025210805.1 Flavobacteriales bacterium | reverse complement strand
ACATTTCAAAACACTATGGGTTTTGCGACAAATAAGTTTAGGCTATACAAATCCATTTTTCAGGACTTAAGAAGGTAAAGAGAAGACTTTTGAGCAATCAAAGGTCTTTTTTCATAATCGGTAATTTTAACTTTCTTAAAATTAGAGAATTTTGTAGTTTAAAGTGCTTTTGGAAAAAAGTTACCCGTGAAACGGGTTTAGTTCAACAATGGCTAAAAGTAATTGCTAGATCTAGACTACTTACGAAAATCCTCGCGGATTTTCTATTCGGTTTTTCTTTGCTAAATTAGGTGCTTAAACCGTGCAACAAACCATATACAAACACGTTAGCTACAACCAAAAAAAAAATCCTCAAAATTTTGACATTATACCAATAGTTGGTATATTTGAGTAAAATTCTTACTAATGGCAAAAAATACATCAATTTTATTGGGTGACTATTTCAATAATTTTATTGATAGTCAAATCAAGGCGGGAAAATATACATCCGCAAGTGAAGTTGTTAGAGCTGCATTAAGAATGTTTGAACACGAAGAATCAAAGAAAACTGAATTAATAAAAGAACTTAAGAAAGGTGAAAATTCTGGATTTATAACAGATTTTAATAAAACAGACTTCCTTAAAACGCTTCATCAGAAACATTCTTCGACTAAATTATGACCTACAAAATAAGTGAAGAAGCTGGAAATGACCTTGAAAAAATTTGGCTGTACACCTTAGAAACTTGGTCGATGGAACAAGCTGACAGATATTTTAATTTAATTATGAATGAAATTGAATATCTAACCTCAAACCCCAAATCAGGAAAAGATTATAACGATATAAGAAAAGGGTATTACAGTTCACGAATTAAATTACATTTCATCTTCTATAAGATTAACTCAAAACGAGAAGAAATCGAAATAATTCGAATTTTACACCAAAGAATGGACATTGAATCGTGGTTGAATGAGTAAAATGGCAGTAGCAAAATAACTAAGTCTTCGGATTGCCCGCAGAGCAAAATTTGAGCTCAATAGCCTGTCCCGAAACATCGGGATTGACCTAAAAAAACAAGCCATTATTTGCGTTTCGAAAAACCTTTCAAATTTTAGGATAAACTTAGCGTTGGGATTAAATTCCTACAAAAGGACGATTTTAAAAAATATTGAAAGACTTTTGAGTAATCAAAGGTCTTTTTCATACCTTTAATATTCATAAAAATAGGTGGTTTCGGAATCTCACATGCTTTTTATAAAAGCTTCCCATGAAACGGGTTTAGTTCAACAATGGTGTATAATCGATACTGTAAATACAGAAAATTTGTAACTTTATGCAATTAACAAAATAAGATGTAAGCATAAATCTACACATATTTACAAGCTACTACCCTCATTCACAAAACCATTGATATTAATCATCAAAATAATCCACGCTATTTTTAAAAAAAATATGAAACTCCTACACATCATTATTTCAATTCTTATCAGTGCAACTGCATTTTCTCAAACGCCTTTTAAAACGGATATCAACAAAATTCTGAATGCTCATGTGAATACGGAATCAGAGCCAGGTGTAACAGTGGGTATTGTAAAAAATGGAGAAATCATTTATCATGAAAATCGTGGTGTAATGAACTTAGAGTATAAACTCCCATTTAATGACTCCACGATATTTGGACTTGCTTCTATTACAAAACAATTCACTTCAGCATGTGTTGGAATCTTGGTAAAACAAGGAAAAATATCAATTAAAGATGATGTAAGAAAATATATTCCAGAGTTGGCAAACTATAAGAAAACCATACAAATAAAGCATCTTTTGAATCATACAAGCGGTATTCGAAATCACAATGTACTACTTGATCTTCAAGGTTTTGACTATAAACATCGAGGCTATACAAACAAGATGATTCAAGAACTTATGTTCAAGCAAGAAGGTGTAAATAATTCCCCCGGTGAAAAGATGCTTTATTCTAATACAAATTATGTATTGCTTGCATTAATCATTGAAAGAGTTTCTAAGATGAAAATTGAGGAATTTGCAAAAAAAGAAATTTTTGAACCATTGAAAATGCATAAGACATTTTACAGTGAGAGCTTAGAAAATATTGTTGAAAACAGAGCATATTCTTATTACAAAAAAAACGGTGAATATCATCAACCCAAATCCTTAACACATTGTATAGGTGCAGGTGGAATGGGAAGCACAATTCAAGATTTATCAAAATGGTCTAATATATTTTTAAATCCAAAACATAACTTTTTCTATTTAGCACAGTTTATAACCGAATTAGACAACTTAAACAACGGACAGCTTATGAAACATGCTCGAGGAATGTTTGTTTCCCCTTACAAAGGATATAAGACATATAACCATAGTGGTAGGGACTTAGGCATGCGCTCCCAATTTATATGTATCCCAAAGAAAAATTTAGCAATCATTGTTTTCACCAATTCTGAAAACATTAATGCTGTAAATATCTCCTATGAAATACTCAATCTATTTATGGATGAAGTATCTCCCGAAGAGAATACAAAACAAACGGCCTACAAACATTCTATTAACCAAAAAAATGAATTTAGTGGTATATATCAAGAGTTAAACAGTGATTTAAGAATGGAAATTTTCGTTGAAAATGACACATTAAAAGCCATAAGTAGTTTTGGTAGAAATGCAACACCCTTAATTTCAAAAAGCATTAACTCATTCGCTCGAATTGATAACCCTTCTATTGTATATACATTTCAAACAGAAGAAAATTCAGGTGCTGATCTATTGGTAGATTTCGGAGGTGCGATTTTTTACTTCGAAAGCATCAAACTTCATAAAACTCCTAATAAAAATTTAGATGATTTTATTGGAAACTATTACTCAGACGAACTCAATGTCACTTATTCCATTTCAAATGAAAATAACAATCTAATTTTAAGTTATCCCAATAATGAAGGCATTCAAATTAAAGAAGGTGTAAAAGATACTTTTGGGGCAAATAGGAGAACAAAGTATTCCTTTAAACGAAATAAAGCTGGGAAAGTGATTTCTTTTTTGATTGCCTCTGAAGGAACTGTGAAAGATATTTTATTTAAAAAAATAAACTAATGCCAATAACTAATCTTTCAAATACTCACAAAAAAAAAACAGAGCTTAGTAAGCTGTCCAGAAAACATCAATAAGACTAAAAATATAAGAGTGTTTGTTTGTATTCAAACTTTCATACCATAAATCATAAACAATTAAAAAAGAGACTATTCATTTAAGACACAACGAGGTGCTAAGAAGTACATCTACTATTTAAAAAACCTTTATCCAAAGAAAGTAAGTATTTTTATATTCTGAATACAAAAAATAGTCGTTTAAAAATCAATGGGTTTACTCTATTAGTCTTCCCAAAATTGCAATAATTGAGTTAGTGTACAGACCCCGCTTATTACACATTTGAATGTACTTCACTATTAACATAAAATATTTCATCATTTTGACAATTGCTTTTATTTTGTTTACAGCAATCGGGACGGTGAGTCATGAATATGGGCATATAGTTGTTGCAAAACATTTTGGATACGAAACCAGATTACATTACGGAAGTATGAACTATTATCCTAAAGGCTATCTAAAGGATGAAGATTTGAAAGCTTACAAATTTTTAACAAAAGCCTATTTGGATATCGATTATGAAACTTGGCCTAACGATGTAAAGGAGAAATCTGAGGAATATAGAAAAATCTTAGAAAAAAGATATTGGAATAAGAAATCAAACAATGGTATTTATATAACTCTTGGTGGTCCATTACAAACAATTCTTACAGGAATTATAGGATTAATAATATTATTACTTCGCAAAGAATCTATCCATACCAAGGGCTTAATGATCATTGATTGGTTAGCCATATTCCTAGGACTGTTTTGGTTAAGGGAAATATTCAATCTCATGTATTCAATCGGTTCAGAAATAATATCACCAAATGGTAACTGGTTTAGTGGTGATGAATATTATCTCTCTCATTACTTAAACCTTGGGTCAGGAACAATTCCTATACTCTTAGGTACATTGGGACTTTTAGTGTCTATTTATATTGTTTTCAAAATTATTCCAAGAAATTTACACAAGACTTTTATCCTAAGTGGACTGATTGGAGGAGTATCAGGGTTTATACTGTGGATGAAAATAATCGGACCAATGGTTTTACCTTAAAAATTTGCTTAAACAAATCATACCTAACCAAAGTAATCGATCATTGATTTCAATAATGATTATTCCGCTACTTTTAGGAATCATTTTCGAAAACATAAGACTATCAACAGACTGGAAGAACCTTGCTTTAAAAAATATTGGAGCGTTATTTCTGAGTATTTTTGCTTTTGTTATTTGGCTCAAGGAATTTATCATAAAAAAATGAAATTACTCATTAATACAAGCTTCCTATTCACAAACAAATTGTGATACATCACCCTCATAATCTCTAATCAATAACACTTTACCTCGCTAACTTAAATAACATTATCAAACCTCAATAAATCACAAGAATTTATGACGAAACTGACGAAAATATTATTATCAATTCCATCAATCCTCGGATTTGTTGATGCATTAACCTATTGGAATATGAACTTTTTCAAGTGGATCACAAATAACGTTATTGGATACGAATATTTAGCACCATTTGTAAGCGGAATGATTTTAATTCAAATCGGATATCTGATTTACCGACTTTGGGGTTATAAAAATCTGGAGAAAAAAATAAAAACTGAATGGACTTGGTTTCTCATAATTTTCTATTTCATTTCAGGTTTATTCTTCATTTGGAAAAAAGATACTGAGTTAAATAAAATGAATAAAAACACTACGCCCACTAACTAATCTCAATAAACCTCAGACCAAAGTTTCCTCAATTGAAGAATAAAAAAATAGAAAATCTGGCAGTCTCTTGTTCTAATTCTAATAATACAAACCAAAATATATTCAAGTTCATTTGAAGCTCATTATCCATGAAAAGTAAGTATTTTTATATGCAGAAAAATAAAAAACAATGCCACTAATAGAATTAGAAACAGAAATTAATGCACCTATAAAAATTGTTTTTGACTTATCAAGGAGTATTGATCTTCACAAAATTTCGACAAAGCATACAAATGAAAAGGCAATTGCGGGTATAACTACTGGATTGATTAATAAAAATGAATCGGTAACTTGGAAAGCAAAACACTTTGGAGTTTATCAAACCTTGACTTCCAAAATTACTGAACTCGAAATTCCAAATTATTTTGTGGATGAAATGGAAAAGGGAATCTTTAAGAGTTTCAAACATCAGCACATTTTTAAAGAATCTAAAAATAAAACGCTAATGATCGATATTTTTGACTATAAATTACCTTTAGGTCTTATAGGAAAATTTGCGGATATATTGTTTCTTGAAAAATATATAAAATCATTTTTAAAAATAAGAAATCAAACTATTAAAGAATATGCAGAATCAGATAAGTGGAGAAATATTTTAAATTAAGCTAGACAAAAAACTCCTCACAGCACATTCTACAAAAGACTCATTTTTAATAATAAATTACATTTCTATACCCCCCTTGTCATTTCTTTCCCAAATGAGAATTTATTCTGTTTTCATGAGCACGAACAAAATCAATTCTACCACTTTTTATGTCAAAAGCAATATGTTGTGCCGTAATCTCCATAGCCACATCGGGCTGCTGGATAAGTGCCATACATTCTTCAAGATTTTGAGGTATTTTTTTATCAAGATTTTGTTCTAGTGCCTGATATCTAGCTTCAGATGACTCTTGAATTTTTTGACCATCGATTACTAAATTTTCTATTTGGAGATAATGATTTGTAGCTATAAGTACTTCTCCAGAATTTTCCAAAACCTTAGCTTTAGTAGGTGTTCTTTCAATGATGGTTTTTTGCCCTTTTTTCGCCCCCACTAGTGTGAGAATAGAATCACTCATAAGCTTGGTGTTTATAAGCATTTCTTTTGCCTCTTCGTAGGTCTCACAAGTATCTAAAACTTCTCGGAGTAAATAAGTTACTGGTTTGGCTATTTGAAAACTCTCATGACTAGATGCCGCATTAATAGTAACAGAAAAAGCATTGGGTTTTATCCCCGAAATAACCCCGAAATAACCGAGCCAAGCTACAGATTTATAAACTGTCTTTCCATTTCTTTGGAAATCAAACACCTCTGTATAACGGCTCAGGATATCATTATCAGACCACCAGTCTAAATTACGTGCATGGAGCATATTACCGTCCTTAGTTTCAATAGCTACTGAAGCACAACCAATATACATCTTCATGGCATCGTAATACAAGTTTTGAAGAAGCACGGCAGGCGGTGAATAACCCGTTATTTTTGCCAAAAAGTCTATTTCCTCTATATAATCTTTAGAAACTAATTGACCTTTTAATTTGTGTAAATTAGCGATAAACTCATCCTCCACACCCAAAAAATCATCTAGATAACATTGCATTAAATCATTGATTTTGCCTACGTGATTCTTTAAGAATTCCCACCGCACTGCAGGAGGTAAATCTAAATTAACGATATGCTCTTTATATTCCATGATGGTATTGTTTAATGAGTATTTCAAAAAGTAAATTTTCTACAAAAAAGTGTTCTTATCCAGTAAAATATTTAAAAAATTGAACCTACTCTGTAAATTTCGATGGATGGTATTTAAACTGCAATAGAATTCATTTTCAGTAAGATTTCTAGTTTAGAAACTTCGTATACCAAATATTTTTTTTCATTTATTTGATCTTTTTCATGCGTTGTATTTTAATTATCGTAATATTGCGATAAGATTTTAAATCTAAAAAAATGGGCGTCACTAAAAGTGAAATATTTACCGAAAAACAAAATGAACTTGCCAAGATTGCAAAAGTACTTGGGCATCCTGCTCGTATTGCTATTTTGGAGCATTTATTGAGCCTGAATGCTTGTGTTTGTGGAGATTTGGTAGATGTTATTGGTTTAGCCCAAGCGACGATTTCTCAACACCTAAAAGAACTCAAAAATATTGGACTGATTCAAGGAACAGTGGAAGGAACGAGAGTTTGTTATTGTATCAATCAAGAGAACTGGCAAAAGTATGCCAAGGCTTTTGAGTATTTTTTTGATACAAACAATTCTTGTACAGATAACGAATGTTGTTAAACAGAATCTGTTTTTTTGTCAAAATCAATCGCAATATTGCAATAAACAAATAAAAAGAAAACTATGAAGTTATCAGAAGTAAAACAAGCCCTCGAAAATTTAGAACAAATCAGATTTTTACTCCCCAACGGAAAACTGGTTCCTGCACATTTTCATGTAACAGAAATAGGGCAGCTAGACAAAAAATATATTGACTGCGGTGGAACCGTGCGTTTAGATCAGAAAATTAATTTTCAACTTTGGGAAGCCGATGATTTTGATCACCGCCTTGCTCCTACCAAGCTTTTGGGAATCATAAAAGAATCTGAAGAAAAACTAAATCTAACAGACAGTGAAATTTTAGTAGAATACCAAGGTCATACCATAGAAAAATATGCTTTGAGCTTTAATAATGGAGTTTTCTATCTACAAACTACACTTACAGATTGCCTCGCACCAAACAAATGTGGAGTTCCTTCTGAAAAAGTAAGAAAACAATTAGATTCAATTCAAAACAATTCCTGCGATCCAGCTTCTGGATGTTGCTAAACCACGCCTAACTCTATGTACCGATTAAATTCCACACTTCATACGTTTATCACTCAACTGAAATCAGATACGATCCCTGAGAATCGAAAAGTTGAGCTAGAAAATATTGCGAAATATATAAACGAAACCAAAGCTGAAAACGAGACTTTGATATTCAATTTCGTTTGTACTCACAATTCTCGAAGAAGTCATTTTGCTCAAATTTGGGCACAAGCCATTTCATACTATTATCAGATGAAAAAGACGATTTGTTTTTCTTCGGGAACTGAAGAAACACGCATTTATCCTAGCGTAATTAAGACTTTAGATTCTCAGGGTTTCTCTTTGGAGCAAAAAGAGGAAAACGAAAACCCTTTATTCCATATTCATTTTGGGAAAAGTATTCCTGCTTTGTTTGGTTTTTCTAAAACTATTGATCATAGCTCTATTCCTAATAAAGGAGTCATTGTGATTACAACATGTTCTGATGCAGACAAAAATTGTCCCTTTATTCCTGGTGCAAAAAAACGTTTTCGTTTACCTTTTGAAGATCCTAAAATTTCTGATGGAACAGCTTTAGAAATGGAACATTACGCAGAAAGAAGTCTCCAAATTGCCTCGGAAATGAAATATCTTTTCTCCAAAATTAACTCATAATGAAAACTCAAACAAAAAAACTCAATTTTATAGACCAGTATCTAACGCTTTGGATATTTGTAGCGATGATTCTTGGAGTAGGAATTGGATATTTATTTCCAAATTCTGCAACTATCATTGACTCTATGAGTATTGGCTCTACCAATATTCCTATTGCCCTTGGTCTTATTGTGATGATGTATCCGCCTTTGGCAAAAGTAAATTATAGTTTGCTTCCCAAAGTGTACAAAAACACTAAAATACTTTCTGTTTCTTTAATTCTCAACTGGATTATCGGCCCTATTTTGATGTTTATTTTGGCGATCGTTTTCCTAAGAGACTATCCAGAATATATGGTAGGGATCATTTTAATAGGCTTAGCCAGATGTATTGCTATGGTTCTTGTTTGGAATGACTTAGCAGAAGGAAGCACGGAGTATGGTGCTGGATTAGTAGCCATTAATAGTGTTTTTCAAGTAATAACCTATAGTTTTTATGCTTGGCTTTTTCTAACGGTTCTTCCTCCCTATTTTGGTCTAGAGTCTGCAATAGTTGATATTTCTATTCAAGAAATTGCTTTAAGTGTAGGGATTTATCTGGGTATTCCATTCCTATTAGGATATTTGAGTAGAAAAATATTGGTAAAAGCTAAAGGTATAGAATGGTACGAGAAGGTGTATCTTCCAAAGATAAGCCCTCTTACTTTAATTGCTCTTTTGCTTACCATTGTGGTTATGTTTTCTCTAAAAGGTGAAACAATTATAGAGATTCCACAGGCAGTGCTTATTATAGCAATTCCTTTAATGATTTATTTTATTCTTATGTTTTTCATCGGTTTTTTTATGACCAAAAAAACGGGTGCACCTTATGATCAAACTGCGTCAGTGGCATTTACTGCTGCTGGTAATAATTTTGAATTAGCGATTGCGGTTGCCATTGCGGTATTTGGAATCAATTCCGGACAGGCTTTTGCAGGAGTTATTGGACCACTTATTGAAGTTCCTGCCCTAATTATCTTAGTAAGAGCTTCCTTATTCTTAAAGAAAAAGTATTTTAAGGCATAATACCTTAATCGGTACAAAATACAAAACTCCGTTCAGATGAAGAATTTCATCTAAACGGAGTTTTTAATGTTATTTACAACAGGTATTAAAGTTCTGTTCTTTCCACTTTAAACCATACTTTCATTGGTGCTTCCATGTCTGAGTAAGTTCTTAGGTTTGATTGTCTATTATTCAAACCTCCACCCACAACAGGAGCTTGGTTATTTACAGGAGATGTTCCTGCGGGATTTGTTGTGGCATCATCAGGATACTCAATATCCAATTTTCCTGTTTCCATTCCTATAGAAAATGCTTTTGTGTGCTCTATTGCGATAGATTTTTTAGGAATAGTTACCTTATATTCCAAAAGTCTTCCTTTAGTTCCTAATTCTATTTTGGCAGGTTTTGCCTCATACAAGTAATTATACTCTGTGTCTGTAGAATCAGTAACAAATCTTGCAATCTTAGGCACATTATCTATCATAGTAGCATAAAAACCTTTAGATCCTAACTTCACCTCTTGTACTTTCTCTCCAAAATCTTCTTGAGTAAATTTTTTGGGTGTTTCCATTGGAAAAATGATCTTTCTACTCTTTCCTTTTTTAGCTTCTTGATCAAAATAAATTTTCATTCCTCCATAAAGGATTTTTCTTATGGTAATTGGATTATCTGTATCCAACCATAAATGAAGGTTTTCTTGATCTTCAAAAATAAGCCATCTAAGTGAGTGGGCTTTATCATAGCCTGAGTAATTTACATCAGAAAAATCGATATTCTTTTTGTCTAAACAGTAATAGACTGGCATTTTAGTGCAAGAAACAAAGCCTATTACGAGTAATAGGCTTGTGAAAAATAATTTCATATTTAAATGATTAGTTTGGTAATTCATAAGAATATGTTGTCACTCTTGGACGAATAGACATTACAGGGATTCTTGAATGATAAATAACTTTTTGAGCCGATGAACCGATAAAATGAGGCGTAAAGTCTGACTCTTGTTGAGTCATAATCATAATTAAATCAGCTTCATTATCTTGTGCATATTGTAATATTTCGTCAGATACTTTAGCTTTATTATCCTTATACAAAATATCGCCATCGCATTTCACATTTTTAGAACGGATGAATTTATACACCTGCATCAAATTGTTTTTTAGTGTTTGAGCAGCTTCTTCATCTAGGTTTGATTTTATAACAGTAACTACCTTGATGGTTGCGTCATAAATTCTTGCAAATTCAATTGCATTTGAAACTTTTTCCTTCGTTTCTTTTTCAAGATCCAAAGGCAAAATAATTACATCACAATTTTTGTGTTGATCTCCTTTTATGGTAATTACAGGAACTTTAGACGTTGTAACAACTTTATAAGCATTAGATCCAATCAATTTTTTGATTTTCTTTGGATTTCCTTCTGTACCCATTACAATCAAATCTGCATTTACCATCTCAGAAGCTTCTACTATTTTTGAAGAAACTTTCCCTCTGGAAGTAATCACATTGACATCATTTCCTATTTTCGCTTCACTAGATTGAGCAATTTCAGCAAGTTTTGTGTTAATAACTTGCTTCATTTTATCTACCTCATCTTGAGATTTATCTCCAAAAACTCTGGCAAAGAATCCAGATTCTTCAATAACACTAATGAGTGTGAGTTTTGAATCTGATATTTTGGCTAAATTTTCTGCCTCTTTTAAAGCGACCATTGATTGCTCCGTAAAATCTATCGGAACTAATATCATACTGTTTTTTACTTTCATCTTCTTAATTGTTGTTTGACACAAAAATACAAATTGTAATCACTCAAATTCAAACTTATTACTTTCATAATATTATGAAAGCAATAAGTTTAGTTTTATTTGAAATGAAGTTCAACACCCAATTTAGCATTTTTTTTGATTGTCATCAAATTATTTACCTGCTCTTTTTCTTGCGTTCTCTGTTAAGAGTATTTTTCTTAGACGAATAGATTCAGGTGTTACCTCTACATATTCATCTTTTTGGATGTATTCTAAGGCTTCTTCTAAAGTAAAGACTGTTGGAGGTGCTAATTTAGCTTTATCATCGGCACCTGAAGAACGCATATTTGTAAGTTTCTTCGCTTTAGTTACATTAATAACCAAATCATTCGCTCTAGAATTCTCTCCTATTACCTGTCCTTCGTAAATATCTTCCTGTGGAGCAACAAAGAATTTTCCTCGGTCTTGAAGTTTATCTAATGAGTAAGCAAAAGTGGTTCCTTTTTCCATAGAAATCAATGATCCACTCATTCTCCCTGGAATTTCTCCTTTTACGGGTGCATAATGCTTAAAACGGTGATTCATAATTGCCTCTCCAGCAGATGCAGTAAGTAATTGATTTCTTAGCCCAATGATTCCTCTTGAAGGAACTTCAAACTCTAAAAGCATACGGTCTCCTTTTGGCTCCATAGAAAGCATTTCACCTTTTCTTAAAGTAACCATTTCAATTGCTTTACCCGAAGTAGTTTCTGGAATATCGATGGTCAATTCTTCAATTGGCTCACATTTTTTCCCGTCTATTTCTTTTATAAGAACCTGTGGTTGTCCTATTTGAAGTTCATACCCTTCTCTTCTCATCGTTTCAATAAGAACAGATAAATGGAGTACACCACGCCCATAAACAATAAATTTATCAGCTGATAAACCTGGCTCTACTCTAAGGGCAAGATTTCTTTCTAGCTCACTTTCTAATCTGTCTTTGATATGTCTTGAGGTTAAGAATTTTCCTTCTTTTCCAAAAAACGGAGAATCATTGATTGTAAAAAGCATACTCATTGTAGGCTCATCGATGGCAATAGTAGGTAAAGCATCTGGATTTTCGAAATCGGCTACAGTATCTCCGATATCAAAACCTTCTAATCCTACAATTGCACAAATATCTCCTGCTTCTATTTTATCTACTTTTACTCTTCCTAGTGCTTCAAAAACAAAAAGTTCTTTGATTCTTGTTTTGGTTATAGAACCATCTCTTTTGCAAAGACTTACTTGTTGTCCTGTTACAAGTCCTCCTCTTTTAAGTCTTCCTACAGCAATTCTTCCTGTGTACTTTGAGAAATCTAATGAAGTGATTAACATTTGGGTAGAACCTTCTTCAATTTTTGGAGAAGGAATTTGGTCTAAAACCATATCCAAAAGTGGCGTAATATCCTCTGTCGGATTCTTCCAATCTTCACTCATCCAAGATTGTTTTGCAGAACCATAAACACATGGGAAATCAAGTTGATCTTCTGAAGCTCCTAGTTGGAACATTAAATCGAAAACCATTTCATGTACTTCATCTGGTCGGCAATTTTCCTTGTCAACTTTGTTTACCACTACAATAGGTTTTAGCCCTAGCTCAATTGCTTTTCCTAAAACGAATCTTGTTTGTGGCATAGGACCTTCAAATGCATCTACTAAAAGTAGTACACCATCAGCCATATTGAGTACACGCTCTACCTCTCCTCCAAAGTCGGCATGGCCTGGAGTATCGATAATGTTGATTTTAATTCCTTTGTATTCTACGGATACATTTTTAGAAAGAATGGTGATTCCACGCTCTCTTTCAAGGTCGTTGTTGTCTAATATTAGATCTCCACCTTCGCCCTTGAGCTCATTGCAATGGAATAATATTTTATCTACCAAAGTTGTTTTACCATGGTCAACGTGAGCGATAATCGCTATGTTCTTGATGTTCTTCATTTTCTTGTCGCTGTATAATTCGGCAAATATAATAAGAACAAACTATTGTATGGCAAATTATTCTATTAAGAAAAGACTTATTTTCTAGTTTTTAATGTTTATGGCCTATTTTAATCAAAAAAAAAGCTTGATACTTTATCGGTATCAAGCTTTTTTAAAAAAATACTTTATGATTTATTCTCTTCCTTTCACCATTTTATGAGTTACTGGAAGTTGATCTTTAAAGTTTATTTTCAGGTGATATACTCCTTTTGGAAGTTCTGTCAAATCGAGTTTGATTTCTTTTTCATCTGATAAGATCATTTCTTTTTTCATCAACTGACCAATAGAAGAATATATTTCTACATTTTCTACTTTTTGATCGCTCGTGTTTTTGATAAAGATATAATCATTTGCTGGATTAGGAGAAATCGATACTTCTTTCTCAAGTTCATCTAAACCAATAAATGGCGTTAGGTCAATAGTATCAATATCTGTAGCTTTACATCCATGTGTATTTGTTACAGTGAGGGTTACATAATACACTTGAGGATTTTGGAAATGATGTACTGGCGTTGCTAATGATGAAGTATTTCCATCTCCAAAACTCCATTCATAAGTAGAGACTCCAGTGGTACTATTGCTAAACTGCATTGGCGATTGAAGCCCCAGTGGTGATAATAGTTGGATATCTGCTTCAGCTATTCTAGATACAATACTTTGCTGAACGGTATCTGAACCATAAGAATTTGTAGAAATTAAGCTAATATTCTGGATTCCAGAAGTACTAAATTGGTGAGTTGGATTTTGCAAAATAGAAGTTGTTCCATCTCCAAAATTCCATAACCAAGATGTAGGATTATTTACCGAATTATCGGTGAACGTAAATATTCCTCCACACTTATCAATTTCCGCAGCACTAAAAGAGGCTACTGGTAAGAGTATTTTCTCTTTAAGGATTATGGTATAGTCCTCAATTTCTCCATAATAGATATTGTCACAAGGACCCGAAATATTATTATCATCAACATAGACTCTTAATCTTACCTCTTGTTCTGTCAAATTATTTGGAACAATAAAGGTCACATTATAAGATCCATTCCCATTAGTTTGAGAGCCAATTTGCTCTGAGATATCAAAAACTCCATTTCCGTTATAATCTATCCAAGCCTTGAAATAATCAGCATAATTGGATGTGGTTGTAACTTGTAATGTGTAAGTATCTCCAAGGTATAAAGTGGTTGAATCTGAACAGGTGTAATCATGATAAGCATTAGAACCTGTTCCCGCTGTAGTTTTCGATATATTTCCTAAGTTCACAGAAGCGATATCATAGTTTGTATAGTTATAGAATGTGGATGGTGTACAGTTTGCAGGACCAGGACCATAAACTGAATTAACAAGTATACTTGTACTCACGGTATCGCATCCAAAATTATTACAAGCAATCAATGTAGTAACATAGGCTCCCGTACTTGCATAACTATGTGTTGGGTTCGCTAAAGTAGATGTTCCACCATCTCCAAAATCCCAACTATATGATGTAGGTGTATTTACAGCATCAACGCTAAATCCTACAGCTCCAGAACAGCTTGTGATTAATGAATCTAAAATAGATGCACAAGGTGTATTCTCAATATTAAACGACAACATAACTGGAGTATAAGGCGTTACAGGATCATTTGAATAAAGCGGAATAGAACCTGTGTATTGCCCATTGGTTAACCCAGAAGTCAATATCCATTGTGTAATGTAGGTAGAATCACCTTGAACGAGGTAGTTGGCAAAAGAATTTGCTCCACTTGAAATCGCAAAATCATCAATGGTCCATACATCATAAGAAGATCCACTATGTGTGGTTTGTCTAATTCTTATTTTGATAGAATTACCTACTAAAGCTGCTGGGATTTCTTCTGCAAAGTAATTAAACAATCCATTAAAATTATTAGCATTAGCAAGGAAATTCCAAGTACCGGTACCGTTCAACTGGTATTCAACTCGTAAATACTCTCCTGATTCAGGATCATTACAAGAACCTATTGTAGCTGCTTTATAATAGAAAGTTATAGAATCCCCTGCATTTGGAATAAATAATTTACTTCTTACTCTTCTTGTTCCACTTCCTGAGTAGGTAAGCCCTTTCGTTCCTGTATGGAAACCACAACTTCCGTTAGGATACACTCCGTAGCCAAACTCAAAGAATCCTGTAGAGTAGTTTAAGTTCTCAAAGTCTTCAGAGAAGCTGTTATTGGTATTATTTCCATAGAATAAAGTATCGTTTCCATTATTGTAAACCCAGAATCCTACTTGAACAGAATCTACACAACCCGAAACAGTTTGTGTCACCGTTGATGGATTTATATCGATGTCTGGTGCTCCTGTTGCGAGTCCACTTAAACAGATTTTTTGTGTATCTATAGAATTAATGATTGATAGCGTATCCGTAAATGTCCCCATTACCAATGGTGAAAACTGTACCATTACTTTTGCCGAGTCATTCGCAGGAATTGTTGCATTACTGATGGTTACACCAAAAACAGACAATTGAGTTTGCAAAGAGTTTACGGTTAAGTCTGCACAACCTGTATTATAAAGGTAGAATGAATCTACTAAAGTAGTTCCCTGAGGAGTACTTGGGAAATTAACACAAGTAATATTTGTGGTAGGTTCTGCTTCTCCTATTACCGTAAAAGAAATAGGTAGAGAATCACTTGGATTTTGAACAATATTAGTTCCAAAAACTACATTTGCGTCATACGTTCCATTAGACAATCCAGACCCATTGAGAACCACATTGAATGTTGTAGAATCATTTGCTGGAACGTAGATAGAATCCACAGATGCTGTTGCCCAATCTACAGGTACACCACTTCCAAGAGAAACATCATCTAAATAACTGTGATCTGAAGAACTGTGTCTCCCTATATGGATTCTTTGAATTCCTTGTGTACTATAGTTCCCTGACCAAAACCCTAGATTTACATAAATCAACACGCCATCAATATATACATCCATCTTGCGAGTTGTATAGTTAATGTTTTTTATTTCAAAATGAATCCAATCCGTATGGTTTGCTGGTGAGAAGTTATAAGTAGAATTTCCAAAAACTCTATACTTGTTAGAAGTTTTTGAAACGGCAATCACTTCTTGACCTGATGCATTTCTAAAACTAATATAGTTTGTAAGTCCTGAACTGGTACTGTTCCCCTTCATTTTAAAACTTATATAGTCAACATCCATAGGTGAACTAAAGTTTTTTAATAAAGGATTAGAATTGATTCCTGCACTAGATGCCAATAATTTTAAAGATTTACTTCCTGAGGCTGCAATACTGGTACTCACCTGATAATGATTGATAGAATTATTGAGCCATCCTTGAGTATTAAAATTCTCAAATCCTTCAAAAAATCCTGTTCCATTACCATTTCCTAAACCTGTATTAGAAAAAATATCCACCGTTGACTCAAGAGAACCTAAACCTGTGTTATAAACGGTTACTGGTACGATGATAGAATCATTACATCCAAAAACTGTATCAACAATACTTGTTGGGTTAAATGAAATAATTGGAGCTCCAGTGCTTACTCCATTCAGATAAACAACAGAATTCATATCATTATTATAAATAGTAACAGAATCATTAAAGACTCCCACATTTGCTGTAGAAAAAGTAAGAATTGCTGTATCCGAAGAATAAGGCAATATCGTTACTGAATTTAGACTTGAGCCAAAGGCAATATTTGAGAACACCATTGAATCTATAACTAAGGTGTCACATCCAAGGTTTTCTATTACCAAGGTATCATAAGAGCTATTCCCTTGTTGAATTGTATCAAAATTTATAGAAGATACATGTTCTATTTGTGGAGCTCCTGTTATCTCATAACTAATATACACGTATGAACTAGCGTTCAATGAATCATTAGAATTTATCAGAATAGAGTCTAAATAAACTCCTGTAAGTAAATTCTGAGAATTGGAATCGAGTGCTAAACTCAAATAAATAGAATCTGAAGGTGCAATCGTATCACTAGATAAAGAACTTGTGAAAGAAGCATTAAAATTATTATTCTGAAGGATGTGATGAACTGTAATACTCATCAGCTTTCTTGCACTACTATTTAATGTATAGTAATCATATCCTAAATAATAAACATTTCCTGTTCCTATAGATCTTACACCCGCAACAGAACGTCCACCGTAATTTGCAAATGACTCGTAACCAGTATTCGAAATATTATTAGCATAAGTAAGATTAGCTAAAGATAAATAGTTTGAGCCCATATTTGTTACAATAGGGTGATTTCCTAATAATTGAACACTTGCTCCACTTGTTGTAGAATAAGATAATGAATTAAACAAACCTAAAGCATTCATTCTGTAATTTCTATTCCCTAAATGGATAACCTGCCCCCCATTGTTCACATAGTTTTGGAGTGTCGCAGAATAAGAATTCAAGGTAAAATTCGAAAGTGTAGCTTCTCCGATAATTAAGAGATCAACATCTTGTAAACTTGAAGTTGTCAATGTATATGTGGTGTCATAATCAACTCCTGCTGGCAATAAGGTATCCATAATGGCATTCACATTCGTTCTTTCTGTAGAACTAACACCACCAACAAAAAATCGAACTTTTTCTAAGTCACCTCCATCTGTATTTAATACTAAATCTCCTGTTCCATTATTGGAAATCAATACAGAATCTGACCAAGTTCCTGTACAAGAAAATACCGCATTAAGGGTATCGGGTTGGATATTAATCTCTGGTGTTTGCTGCACATAAACGTTGTGAAACATCGTATCTGTAGAAAAACAATTATCCACAATCAATCTAACATTTTTAAGACCACTAGAGGTATAACTTTTCGTCGGATTTTCCAACATAGAAGTTGTTCCATCTCCAAAATCCCATAGCCAACTATTGACTAAAGCACTAGAGTTATCTGTAAATTGTACTGGAGTGTTGTAAGGCGGAAGCGTATCTGATACAACAAAATTAGCCGTCGGGTTCGTTGAAGGAACTACAGAAGTCCAGTTTACTTCAAAACCATCTCCTACTCCAGAATAATCTGAAGTAAAACGTATAAACATCGATCCGCTATTTGCTGTAACGGATGAAGGAATTGTTGTTCCATTTGCACTAAGTAATAAGGTACCTGTTGCATCAATACCATCATAAACCCTAAAGTAATCACAACATGATTCCATATCAAAAGATGAAAATGAAAGTGTTACTGAGTTTGCACATCCTGGGTTGATCAAAAAGTTACAATTTGTGTAATTTGAATAGTTTCCTGTTGGTCCACCTTGATCAAAAAGAGTTCCTACAGGAGAATTTGTAGAATCGTCAGAACACAAAGTATACACACTAGATGCTTGTACATAGTTTGGAATAGATAAAGTATCCGTCCCATAAGAATTTGATACGATAAGCTGGACATTATATTGTCCAGGACTATTGTATGTTACACTTGGCTGGAAAGCAGTACTCGTTGCTGGCGTTCCTCCAGGGAAGGACCATTGATAAGAGGTTGGTAAATTCTGCGAGACATTATTAAACGTCACCGCCGTACCTGTTGACACATTTGTGTTATTTAAGTTAAAACCAGCTATTGGTGGGTTTGTATTTGGCAATAATTTAATTCGATAATCTCTATATTGCCCATAGGATACTGATAAACAAGATGTATCTAAACTAGAATTTGTACTCAACACACGCATTCTTAACCAATTTGAATAATTTGGATTCGAATGGTTTAAAATGACATTAACTCCTTGATTTGGCGTATTTCCATAAATACTAAAAACTTTTTCATCATCAGAAAAACTTCCAGAATTATCATAATCAATCCATATCTTTTTATACGTAAAGTAACTGTTATTTCTTATTCTTAAATTATAAGGAACTCCCATTGTAAAAAACTCATTATAGTCACAAGTTTTGTCCAAATAGATGTTTGATGTATTTTGATTATCTATTAATGAATCAAACTTAAAATAATGAACACCATATTGCGATGGAAATGAAATATTTGGATTACAAGTTGTACTCACAAGTGATCCTAAATTTTGTACTTCTATTAAATCATCAATCAATAAAGTATCCGCTGATGCTCCACAGGTACCAGATCCATTCACAATTAACTGCACATCATAAACTCCAGCAGAAGTGTAAGTGTGTGTAGGGTTAATTAATGTAGAAGTTGTTCCGTCACCAAAACTCCATAAGTAAGAAACGGCATTTAAACTACTATTTGTAAATGAAACAGTAAAAGGAGTACTACAAGAATAAGTATTATTGGCAGAGAATGATGCCGTAACTGCATTAGAGAAAAGCGTTCCTACTCCCACAGCATACCATGCATTTGTAACAGACATTACCTCTTGAGAACAAGCTCCGTAAAGATCTATTGCAGATTGAATAGATCCTGCTCTAGCCGCTGCATAGTTTGAAGATGTAGTAAGGTAAACACTTAAATTTCTATAAGCAATGGCTGCGGCTTTTTGCATTCCTATTCCAGAAATATTATAGGCATTTCCGTTATCATTCATACCTGTTCCTCCATTTACAAGAAGGTAGAACCAAAAATTTTGTACTCCTGAATTTGTGTGAACACCACCATTATCAGCAGAACCTGTAAACCAATTTGTTCCTTGATAAGTATCTGGATCTCCATACTGGTTTGGGTTTGACATATTTCTTAAAGCACCAGATCCTATAAAAATCTGCTCACCGATCAAATAGTTTGCAGATGCTGAATCTGCAAAATAATCTACACATACTCCAAAAATATCAGCGAAAGATTCATTTAATGCTCCCGATTCATTTTGGTAAATCAGATTGGCGGTATGTTGTATTACTCCGTGGCTAAATTCATGACCAACAACATCAACTGTTACAAGCGGATTTAAATTGATTCCATCTCCATCTCCAAATGTAAGTTGTGTTCCATCCCAGAATGCATTGTTAAAATCTACATCATAATGTACTCTAGAATTAATTAAACTGTTATTATCATCATAAGAGCTATGGTTATGTTTAGAGTAAAAATAATTATAGGTTTTCTCTACTCCGTAATGAACATCTCTTGCTGCTTTATCTTGATTACTGATAACAGACCAATAATTATCCGCATCTGTAAAATCTTGCTGTGTTGTTGTTGTTTGGTTCATATCCCATGTGCGGGTTCCTCCACCTAAAGAAGAACGCAATCTGTAATTCCCAGGTGACACAGAATCTGTAGTGAAATTTTTAACACCACTATATAAAGTCGTTCCAGAACCATTTACATCTGTATGCATTATTTGATCATGCTTTCCTAAATCGCTCCCGTCCTCTGCATCTATAAAGATATGATATCTAAATAAAGGACTAACAGAATAAAGATCTATTTTATAAGCATAAAAGTATTGACCATCTCCTTTTGGATACACCACCAATTCTGGCATAGTTGGTGGGATTTGTTCATTACATTCCCATTGATATTGATCTGATGGATATTTTCTCATTGCGATATGCAAAGCTTCATCAGAACTTAAAGAAATCTTATTCTCGGTTTTTTTTATATCTTCTAGATTCCCATTTACTAAATATAGTCCTCTTGTATTGTAATGAAAAATTATTTCACTCCCTATTACCGTATATTCTTTATAAGTCTGGTGGTATTTTTTGTGGATAAAGCCTAACTTATCTTCTTTTTCTTTTTTTAATTTCCAAGTTAAGCGGTTTTCTATTTGATTGTTTTTTATGAACCAATCAAAACTTTCTTTTTCGCTATTTAGAGCCGTCAAGTCACACTTTTGGTGTATTTCCTTACTCTGAGCGGTTAAATACGATGTACTTAACACAAAAAACAAAGCCGTAACCATAAAGCTCTGTATGCTTATTTTCCTCATAATCGATTATAATTAATTCAATTACAAATATAAGGAGAACATAACATAGTTTTGTGAAAAGTTTTATAAAAAAATGATTTTAACAAAAAAAGGAGCATGAACCAAATCACACTCCTTAAATAATATTTTAAAACAAAAGTATTTTATAAATACATTTTCATATTTTTCAAGATTCTTCCTTGAATATCTTCAACATCTGCTTTTACAAAATTTTCTCCCATGAGTTGTTCATAAAGCTCAATATAGCGATTGGAAATTTCTTCTATCTTAGCGTCGTTCATTTCAGGAATTTCCTGCCCTGTTTTTCCTTGAAAACCATTCTCTATTAACCACTGGCGAACAAATTCTTTAGAGAGTTGTTTTTGTTTTTCATTCTGGTTTTGTCTTTCATCATACCCTTCGGCATAAAAATATCTTGAAGAATCTGGGGTATGAATTTCATCTATCAGACGAATTGTTCCTTCTTTATCTTTCCCAAATTCATATTTTGTATCTACCAAAATAAGCCCTCTTGACTGTGCGTATTCTGTTCCTTTTTGGAACAATCTACGGGTATAATCTTCTAGAATCAAATAATCCTCTTCAGACACAATCCCTTGAGAAAGAATTTCTTCTCTAGAAATATCCATATCATGTTCACCGTTATCTGCTTTAGTTGAAGGTGTAATAATTGGATTTGGTAATCGATCATTTTCTTTCAAACCTTCTGGAAGCGCTACCCCACAAAGAATCCTCTTCCCTGCTTTGTATTCTCTCCAGGCATGTCCTGCTAAATATCCTCTGATGACCATTTCTACCTTAAAAACGGTACAAGCTGTACCTACACTGATATTAGGATCAGGATTATCCATTAACCAATTAGGACAGACCTCTTCTGTCATTTTTAAGAATTTACTGGCAATTTGATTAAGAATTTGTCCTTTAAAAGGAATTCCCTTGGGCATTACTACATCAAATGCCGATAATCTATCTGATGCAATCATGATCACTTGATCATTATCTAGGCTATAGACATCACGAACTTTACCACGGTAAAAATTCGTTTGATTCTTGAACTCGAAAGTATGGCTAGTGAGTGCTTTCATCTTCTTTATTGTTGTAGGCTTTTATAATTTTCTTAACTAAAGGATGTCTTACAACATCATTTTCATTTAGGAATATTTGTGAAATTCCTGGGATATCATTCAAAATATCCATTGAGGCTTTTAGACCTGATTTTTGTCTTTTTGGTAAATCTATTTGAGAAATATCCCCCGTAACAATGAATTTGGCATTTTTCCCCATTCTTGTCAAAAACATTTTCATTTGCTGGGGTGTTGAGTTCTGTGCCTCATCTAAGATAACAAAGGCGTTATCAAGGGTTCTTCCTCGCATAAAAGCTAGTGGAGCAATTTCTATCACTCGATCATTAATATACCTTTCTAAGGCTTCTCCAGAAAACATATCATGCAAAGCGTCATAAAGCGGTTGCATATAAGGATCGAGTTTTTCTTTCATATCTCCTGGTAGAAATCCAAGATTTTCTCCAGCCTCAACAGCGGGTCGTGTAAGAATTATTTTCCGAACCGTTTTGTGTTTTAAAGCATTGACAGCAATAGCAACAGCCGTATAGGTTTTCCCTGTTCCTGCAGGTCCTATCGCAAAAATAAGATCATTTTTCTTACTCGCTTCCACCATCCTTCTTTGGTTAGCGGTTCGAGCTTTTATCTTCTTACCTCTCGAATGTACCAAAACCATATCGTCTGCCACAAGGATATCGTCGCCATCATCTGTTATCAAACGCTCTATCTGATTTTCTGTAAGAGAATTATATCTTTTATAGTGTTTGATCATTCTATGAATTTTCCCTTCAAAAACCTCAATAACACTATCTTCTCCTTGACAGGTAATCACATTTCCTCTTGAGAATATTTTCAATTTTGGGAAATAGGTTTTAATGAAATCAATTTTTGCATTATTGGCTCCATAAATCACAATGGGTTCAATATCTTCAAGCAAGATTTTCTTTTCTATCAACTGCTAATTTTTTTTTTTGTAATTTCGTTCTTGTTTTTTCCAAAAAATTCCTTTTGAAGGAAATCGTTTGCAAATTACTAAATTGTAGAGAAATTTCGTTTATAAAACCCTTAGGATTTGAATAAAAATAGTGTCATTACGCTAACGACTGATTATGGAACCAAAGATCATTTCTTGGCTGTTCTGAAAGCTAAAATAATACAGCAAAATCCTAACGCTCAAATAATTGATATCTCACATGAAATCAATCCTTTTCAAATTCATGAAGCAGCCTATATCCTTTCAAATGCTTTTCATCATTTTCCTAAAGGCAGCGTGCATTTAGTGGATATTGACTCAGAGAAAACAGAAAAAGTTAATCATATTGCCTTCAAATACTTAGGACATTATTTTGTAGGTCCCAATAACGGTATTTTCTCCATGATGATGGAGACAGAAAAATTTGAATTTCTCACTACACTTTCTATTGATAGAATCATGGATTTTCATCATGTAGTGTTCCCCGCAAAAGATATTTTTGTAACTGCAGCAACCCACCTTTCAAAAGGTGGAACTTTTGAAGTTATTGGGCATTTAGGTGGAGAATTGGTTCACAAAAAACCACTAACTGCAAGTTTTACAAACAAAGGAAGACAACTTATTGCAAATGTAATTTACATCGATCGTATGGGAAATGTGATTCTCAATATCAAAAAACCCTATTTTGAATCCTGCCGAAGCGGGCGATCTTTTTCAATCACCTCCTTTAAAAAAGGGGCGGCAAGATCTAATAGATTACAAGGAAGAAAACTTACAACAGAATTGGCTGAAATAAATCACTCCTACAGCCAAAATCCAAAACAGGAAGGAGATGTTATTGCTATTTTCAACTCATCAGATTACTTGGAAATTGCAATATCACGCCATGACGCAAACCTTATAGGGGGTGCGGCACTTATTTTGGGATTAAAATATGGAGATTCCGTTCAAATCAATTTTTATGATTACTAGAATAGTAAAGCTGAGTATTAAAACTGAGCACAGAGAAGCGTTTCGTCAAATATTTTTGAAGAAAAATAGTTTGATACAACAAAACCCTGGATGTCATGGGGTAAAAATGACTGAAGACCTTCATCATCCTGGGGTATTTTTCACCATTAGCCAATGGGAAAACGAAGAAGCGCTCAATGCTTATAGAAATTCCGCTTTATTTGGCGAAATTTGGCCTCAAGTAAAAACTATGTTCTTTGCTAAAGCAGAAGCATGGTCCACTGAAATTTGTAACTAAAACGAAACTATGTTTCCATTATTTAAAAAAGAAATCCAAGTGTTCTTTAGCTCCTTGATTGCCTATTTGGTTATCTTGGTGTTCTTGGTGCTCAATTCTCTTTTTCTTTGGATTTTCCCTGGAGAATTCAATATCCTCAACAATGGTTTTGCCAGTTTAGAAAACTTATTTCTCTTGGCTCCATGGGTGTTTTTATTTTTAATTCCTGCCATTACCATGCGTTCTTTTTCTGAGGAAATAAAAAACGGAACCTTCGAGCTTTTGATTACCAAACCTGTTACAGAGGTTCAGATTGTTTTATCAAAATTCTTTTCGTCCCTTTTTATTGTTTTCTTGGCAATGTTGCCTACTCTTATTTTTCTCTACACTATTTTTCAATTGAGTTTTCCTGTTGGAAACATTGATTTAGGAGAAAATATGGGATCTTTTATTGGACTTCTTTTCTTAGCTTCCTCATATATTGCTATTGGTATCTTGAGTTCTTCTCTTAGCCAAAATCAAATTGTAAGCTTTATTCTTTCTATTGTTCTTTGCTATATCTTTTATTTAGGTTTCGATGCATTTTCCTTACTTTTTGACAGTCAGACAGCAAATTGGATTGCTCAAATTGGGTTTAACTATCACTATACATCACTAAGCCAAGGATTGATAGATTTTTATAATGTGAGCTACTTTGTAGTTTTCTGTATGATATTGTTGAGTATTACCATCCTTAAAATACAAAGTAGAAAATGGTAAAAGGAACCCTAAAAAAACAGCACCTCACGAGGTTTGCTCTTCTTCTTGTTTCAGGTTTAATTTTCTTGACAATTATGTCAAAGCTCAACCTGAGAATTGATCTAACATCAGACCAAAGATATACGCTTTCTGATGAGACCAAGGAAGCCATCAAAAACTTAGATCAAGTAGCTTTTATTAAAATATACCTTGATAATGAGTCTTTACCAGCAGAACTTTTAAAACTAAAGCGTGAAAATCAAATCATGCTACATGAGTTTAGAGCGATTAATGGTTTAGTAAATTTTGAGTTTTATGACCCACTTAAAGATAAAAACGCTAAAGATAAAAATGCAATTATAAAATCATTAAGTGCCAAGGGAATCATACCCACCACTATGCTTATATCTGAGGAAGATGCCATGAAGGAGCAAATATTTTTCCCATGGGCATTGCTTACTTATAATGGAAAAGAAATAGCCGTTCCTCTTCTAAAGTCGAATGCTACAGCTTCTCCATTAGAAAATCTTCAGAACTCAATAAATGCTTTGGAGTACGAATGGATGAATGCTTTCAAAAAAGCACAATCTGGACATAAACCCTTGGTAGGTTTCCTGAGAGGACATCAAGAAATGGATCGCATTTTCTTAAAAGATATTCAAAAAGATTTAAGAGAAAATTATGATGTTAAAGAAATTGATTTCAGAAAAATTGATTTTGAAAATGAAGCGCCCGAAAAGGCAATCAAAAAGAAATATAATTTATTAAATCTCTTTGATGTATTGGTAATTGCAAAACCACAAGGGCGATTTACAGATTTAGACAAATTTTTGCTAGATCAATATATCATGAATGGCGGAAAAGTTCTTTGGGCACTAGACCCTGTACAAGCCGAAATGGACAGTTTAAGCTTTAGTGGAGAAACCATTATTTACCCAAAACGGGAGCTCAATATTGATGATATGCTTTTTAAATACGGAGCAAGAGTAAATACCGATATTATAAAAGATATTAGCGCTGCAAAAATTCCTATCCAAACTTCTATGGATCAAAATAGACCCAGATTTAAATTGTTTCCTTGGGTTTATTTTCCGATAATTTTTCCCGAAAAATCACACCCAATTACAAATAATCTTGGAACGATAAGAATGGAGTTTGCTTCTTCTGTGGACACCATTATTACAAAAGGAATTAAAAAAACAATTCTTTTAAAAACCTCGGCAAATACGGGAGTAAAACAAACACCTTCACAATTGAAGCTTACTACAGCTTTTCAACAACCAAAACCTATTGATTTTAGAGCAGGACAAAAACCACTTGCTGTTCTCTTAGAGGGAAAATTTGAATCCTATTATAAAAATAAGGTTAAACCTAAATTTGATATAGATATTGCTGAAAAAGCTAAAGAAGACAACCGTATGATCATTATTGGTGATGGAGACATTATCAAAAACCCAATAAACAAAGGAAATCCTGGTATTTTGGGCTATGATCGATATGAAAACAGAATGTATGCCAATAAGAAATTCTTAATCAATTGTATTGATTACTTGGCACAAGATCAAAATATCATCAAACTAAGAAACAGAGATATAAAAATACGTTTACTAGACAAACAAAGAATCAAAGCAGAATACAATTATTGGCAAATGCTCAATACGCTCATTCCAGCAATAATTCTCATTGTTTTTGCGTTAATCTCTCATTGGATTAGAAAAAGAAAATATACTCGATAAACACCCAACCGAAAAGATGAAAAAAAACTTATTAATCCTTCTCCTTATTCTTATTGGAGCTTTTGTAATATTCTACCTCATTAAAAGAGATGGCGATACTTCAAGAATCGATCGATATGATTTCTCCATTGCAAATATTGATCAAGTAGATAAAATTGTCATTACCTCAAAAACGCCCAATGTGGCTACGCTTGAAAAAATCGATACAAAAAGCTGGAAACTAAATGGAAAATATATTGCCAATAGAAATATTGTTGGAAACCTTTTGGAGACATTGAATAAAATGCAAGTAAAACATCCTGTTCCTAAAAATCAAATGGATGGTGTTTTAAAACAAATGGTTACAAGTGCCGTAAAAGTGGATGTATATATCAAAAACAAAAAACTCAAATCCATTTATATTGGGAAAGATACTCCAAATCAAAAGGGAACTTTTATGATGATAGAAGGAGCAAAAGAACCTTGGGCTGTATTTATCCCAGGACATGATGGTTTCCTAAGCGGAAGATTTTTTACAAACGAAAAAATGTGGAGATCAAAAAGAATATTGGATTTCCCTGGAAATGATATTGCAGAAATAAAAATGGAGTATCACAAAGAAAAAAACGCCAGTTTTATCATAGATAATTCAAACGATAAGCCAATTCTTAAAAATCTTTTGGGAGACAAGAAAGAAGGAAATACTACTAAACTTGGAATGTATATCGGGAGTTTTAAAAAGATTGCCTGCGAAGGTTATATTCACGAAATGGATCCTGTACAACCCAGCCAAATAATGAATATGCCAAAAGCCTTTGACTTGAGTATTCTCACTAAGGATGGAACAAAAAAAACAATCACCGCTTTTGAAAAAAGTAATTTGAAAAAAACTGATGACGGTAGAGGTTTTTACCAAGTAGATGACAGAGAACGATTCTATGCAACCGATGGTGAGTCATACTTTATCATACAATTATATGTGTTTGATAAGTTACTTAAAAAAGTGGGAGATTTTAAGTAATTTTGTCTAGATAAATTAATCATTATGTCAGGAGCTGTTGTACTTATTACTATCTTATTTTTAGGAATGGCATTTGCCGGAATAGGAATCAAGTTATTGGTAAAAAAAGATGGAAAATTTTCAGGAACCTGTGCTTCACAGAATCCACACCTTAACAAAGAAGGTGAAAGTTGTAGTTTCTGTGGTGCAGACCCAGAACAAAAGTGTAAAAACGCTTAATACCTCAAAAATGAGTTTTTAAAAAATAGAAAGTACCTAGGTACTTTCTATTTTTTTATTTATACAAATCACTATAAGGGCATTCTCAATAAAATTCTAATTTTCATCGAGTATGTCAGTTCGAGTGAATTTTCTGTAGAGTAACGAAAGAAAATTTTTATCGAGAACCCATTTCATCTATCAAAAACATTGCGATTTAAAGGTCTTTTTCTTATCTTGCGTAGGTTAAAATTTTTAAAAATAATTTATGAATTCAACTACAAAGCCGAATTTTTTTGATAGTAATGTCTTAGGACATCCTGCAGGACTTTTTGTATTATTTTTTACAGAGATGTGGGAACGTTTCTCTTTCTACGGAATGAGAATCCTTTTAGTAATATTTTTAACGGCAGCCATAGATGCTTCCAATCCAGGTTTCGGAATGCCTATTGAGCATGCAACCGCTGTTTTTGGAACCTATGCCATGTTGCTCTACCTCACCCCTATTGTAGGTGGAGTTATTGCTGATAAACTTACAGGGTATCGTTGGGCTGTAGTTATTGGATCTATTATAATGACCCTCGGTCACGTTGCTATGGCTATAGAAACACCGCTTTGGGTGTATATTGGTCTTGGTCTTTTGGTCATTGGAACAGGTTTCTTTAAACCTAATATGACCTCCATTCTTTCTGAAATGTATAAAGAAGTTCCTGAGAAAAAAGATGGAGCATATACCATTTTCTATATGGGTGTAAACGCAGGTGCTTTCTTCGGAATGATGCTTTGTGGATACCTTGGTGAAAAAATAGGTTGGTCTTATGGTTTTGGACTTGCAGGTATTTTTATGTTGCTTGGAACACTCCAATTCTGGCTTGCCAAACCTCTTTTCGGAAAAATAGGCGATGTACCTTCAAAGGTTTATGAAGTAGAACCAGAACAAGGAATCAATGAAAAATCAGAGGATTTTGAAATTGAAAAAATGGATCAAGAAACTGAAGAAAAGGGACAAAATCCTTTTACCTTAGTGGATAAAATTCTCATTGTTTTTTCATCTATTATTGGATTAGGTTATGCCATAAACGACCCTTTATCTAAGATTGCAAAGATTGACTTGTTCGGGTTTGCCTCTACAGAAACTTTGGAAGGACAATATGTGATGGCACTTATTGGGCTAGTAGCTTTTCTATTTTTAGTAATCTCAAGACTTACAAGATACACTGCCATTGTTAGAGACCGAATGATTGCAGTAATTATCTTCGCATTCTTTACCGTTTTCTTCTGGCTGTCCTTTGAGCAAGGAGCATCTTCATTAGTTCTTTTTGCAAGAGATTCGGTAAACAGAACTCTCTCTGGTAATGCAGCCATGACTTTTAAAATTATAAATACTCTTCTTACAATAGTTCCATTATTGTTAATTTCTTATGTCTTATTCCTTTTAGGTAAAAAGACTTGGAAAAAAATTCCTGCTTCAAACATTATCCTAATCATAACCTTCTTGGGTGTTTGGGCAGTAGCCATCTGGATGCTTCAAAGAGATTTTGCAGAAGAATCAGCGACAATTGCTGTATCATGGTTTTCTATCCTAAACTCTTTCTTTATCATTGCTTTTGCTAATGTATTCTCAAAATGGTGGGAGTCTAAATACAATCCATCTGCCGCTGTAAAATATGGTTTAGGTTTGATAATTATGGCTGTAGGTTTCGGATTACTTGCTTGGGGATCTCACGGACTAGAACCAGGAATGAAAGTATCGATGATATGGCTAATCTTAGCTTATTTGTTCCATACATTGGGTGAGCTTTGTTTATCACCAGTAGGTCTTTCTTATGTATCTAAGCTGGTACCGCCAAGGATGATTGCCTTTATGTTTGGAATGTGGTATCTGGCAATTGCCATTGGAAACAAACTAGCCGCAGTAGCTGGGGGACAAATTGAACATATTACCAAAGAATATTCATTGAGTGTGTTCTTCCTTATCTTTACTATTGTACCTGCACTTGCTGGTTTGATTGTAATAGCCTTGAACCCATTACTAAAAAAATTGATGCATGGAGTAAAATAACTTTATGTAAGCGAATAGTCTATAATGCCATCCGATTTTCGGGTGGCTTTTTTATTGATCATTACCAATTTTAACAAAAACCAATACAGTAAAAATCATAAACAACCTACACATTCTAACACAAATGGGTAAATTTGTTATAATTACTATAAAACGAACTAACTATGTTTAAGAAAATTTTATTAACACTTGCACTTTCAGCAGGTCTAGGAATAGCAGCAAATGCTCAAACTGTTGAAGGCACAACTACCAAGGCAAAAACAGAAGTTTCAGAAAAGAAAAAATGTGCATCAAAGAAGTCTTGTTGTTCAAAAAAAGCAGAAAAGAAATCTTGTGCTTCTAAAGAAGCACATGCTCATGCAGATAAAAAAGCTTGTCATGGAAAAAAGACTACTGCTGAAGCAAAAAAATGTTCATCTAAAAAAGCTTGCAAAGGAAAAAAGACTTCATGTAAAACTACTGCACAAGCTGATGTAGCAAAAAAGTCTTGCAAATCTAAAAAATCTTGTAAAGGAGAAAAGAAATCTTGCAAAGGAAAAGCATAACTTCTTTTTAATACCAACTTGGTCATTGAACACCAAAAAAGGTATAAGACTTAAAAATTATAGGCAGGTTGTAGAAACCTGCCTTTTTTTATGCCTCCCAATGCCTAATAATCCATTTGCCGTTGTATATTTGCTCTGATTCGAAAATGATAGATAAAATATGAAACTGGTCAGTATAATAGTACCTGTATATAATGTTGAAAAATATATAGAAAAGTGTCTTATTTCTATTCAAAACCAAAGCTATAAAAATCTAGAAATCATCATTGTGAATGATGGAAGTCCAGACAATTCACAAAAAATCATTAATCAATTTCTAAAAATAGATGATCGTTTTCTCTGTATCAATAAAGAAAATGGAGGACTTTCTTCCGCCAGAAATACAGGAATAGAAAAAGCTACAGGAGATTATTTGGCTTTTATAGATTCAGATGACTGGATAGATGAAACGATGATCGAAGATCTAGTGAAAACAGCTACCGAAAATGATGCCCAAATAGCCATTTGTAACCTAAGTACAGACTGGGAAAGCGGAGAAAGTAAAACAATTCTTAAACAAGGAACTGCATATCCTGATGTTATTGATACCAAAGAATTTGCTGATGCCTACACAAGTTTAAGCTGTTTTGCTTGCAACAAACTTTTCGAAATGCAACTATTTAAGACCAATGATATCCATTTCCCATTAGGGCTTCTTTTTGAGGATATTGCCACCTTTCCAAGGTTGTTTTTTAGGTCAAAAAGAATTGCCTTTTTAAGAAAAGCACCTTATCATTATATCGTGAGAGCTGGTGCCATTACACAAACTTTTAAGCTGAAAGGGTTAGATTATCTCAAGGTTACCCAATTGGTTTCAGATGATATTAATCAATTTCAAAGAAATCAATTTAGAGCTTTCGAAAAAGATTTTTTGATTAATCATAATTTCTTTAGTCTTTCTATAAATTGTGGATACTTAGCTAAAAACGAAGATCGAAAACAAGCTTTCGATACCATAAAAGAATACTACAAAGAAAAAAACATCACTTGGAAAGATATCAAAAAAGCGGGATATCAAGACCGTACTTTTTGGCAAGATCGTTCTCAAGCGCAAAGAATGTATTACCGACTCTTTTGGTTCGGATTTCCCATTCTAAATTTTGCTCTTTCAATGTTTCATAAATTTAAAGGAAAATAGACTATGTGTGGAATCTTTGGAACCGTACACCTCAATAATATCGACAAAAACGAGGTTAAAAAACAAATGCTACATCGTGGACCAGATGCCCAAGAATACATGGAAAACTCTGAAGTCTTTTTGTATCATTTTAGACTTTCTATCGTAGATCTTGCAGGTGGAAAACAACCTTTTTCATTGGGAAAAATGCATTTGATATGGAACGGAGAAATTTACAACCACCTAGAGTTAAGAGAAAAATATAATCTACAAGGTCAAACACATTCTGACACAGAAACCATTCTTTTGATGTATCAAAAAATGGGACTCAAAATGCTGGAAGAATTTGACGGTATGTTTGCCATCGCACTTTATGATGAGGAAGCTAAAAAGCTGTACCTCATTAGAGATCGAGCAGGAAAAAAACCAATATTTTATACGCAAACAGAAAAAGGATTTGCCTATTCTAGTGAACTCAATGCCCTTCAGGCTGCTGTAGGATTTGAAATAGATCAAGAAGCAATCAATAATTTCTTGGAACTAGGATTTTTCTATAGAAATGCGTCACCCTACCAAGGAGTAGAATGCTTAGAAGGTGGACAGGTTTTGGAATATGATATCCAGTCCAAAACCTACCAAAAAAGCACTTGGTGGGATATTCATCCCTATTATTTAATATCGGAAAAAACACTCAGTTTTGAAGAAGCGCTAAACCAAGTAGATGAAAAACTTCGCCAAGCGATAAAAAGACGAGTTGATTCATCAGATTTGGAAGTTGCCGCTTTTTTGAGCGGTGGAATAGACAGTGGATTAATCACCGCCATTGCTTCAGAATTTAGTCCTACTTTAAGAACTTTTACAGTAGCATTTGATGGCACTTTTGACGAAAGCTCTTTAGCAGAGTTAGTCGCCCAAAAATATGGAACAGACCATACTACTATCCGTATTTCCTTTGATGATCTTGAAAAAGATATCGAAAAAATCATTCTTCAATACGGCTTACCTTTCTTTGACTCTTCAGCAATTCCTAGTTATTATGTTTCACGAGAAGCAAAAAAACACGTAACTGTAGTGCTCAATGGAGATGGAGCCGACGAACTTTTTGGAGGGTATCGTCGTTTTGTTCCTTTTGCGAAATATGACTTCTTTAATACTCCAAAACCCATTAAATCTTTAACCAAAGGACTGAAAACCCTTTTGCCTGTTTCTCATAATAAGAAAAGCTTGTACAATTACTTTTATCGTCTTTTGAACCTCATTTCTCAAAATCAAAAAGATGTGTATCTAGCTTCTACTTATGATTTGTTTCCAGGAATTGAGGATGTTTTCATTAAAAAACCTTTAAACCAGAACCTAGAAGATGATTTTCAAAAAATAGCCAAAGAAAAAGTTTCTGGCTTAGACAAAATCATGGAACTTGATTTTATTGGTCCTCTGTTTGGAGATCTTTTGGTCAAAATGGATATTGCCACCATGGCTCATTCTCTTGAAGGAAGAAGCCCTTTTTTGGGGAAAGAACTTTTAGAAATAGCTCCTACCCTTCCTGATCACTACAAAGTGAATGGAAAAACAACAAAGCATATTTTAAGAGAACTTGCAAAAAAATACTTACCAGAAGAACTCATTAACCAACCCAAAAGAGGTTTCGAAATTCCTTTAAAGGATTGGGTAAATGGGGTTCTAAAAAATAAAATTGACAGCTATTTACTCAAAGAGGATGCTTATTTCCTCAATTTCATAAAAAAAGATACATTTTTAAAAATTTACCATAGAAAATTAAAACTTTCAGAAGAACGAAGAACCAAAATTCTTTATTTGCTTTTTGTTTTAGAAGTATGGCATACTCATCATTATAAAAAATGAAAAAACTATTAATACTCGTAAACTCCGATTGGTTTTTCCTTTCTCACAGACTTCCGATAGCCAAAGAAGCTATTTCCCAAGGAATTGAAGTCCATATTGGAACCATTAATACAGGTAGAAAAGCTGAAATTGAATCTCATGGGATTATTTTCCATGAATTACCAATAGAAAGAGCCAGTACAGATCCGTTTACTGAGCTAAATACCTTATGGGCATTTTATAAGCTTTTCAAAAAAGTAAAACCCGATATTTCTCATCATATTACACCAAAAGCCGTAGTTTATGGTGCTGTTTGTGCAAGACTCAGAAACGTTCCACAAATAAATGCCGTGAGTGGTATGGGATATCTTTTTACTTCGGGAAGACAGAGCAAAGTAGCCAAAATGCTCCTTAAATTACTCAGTTTTGGTTGGGGAAACAAAAAACAAACGCATGTTATTTTTCAAAACCCCGATGATCTTGAACAAATGAAATCTTATGGACTTCTACATAATGTGGAGACTACCATCATCAAAGGTTCGGGGGTAAATTTAGATGATTTTTCATATACGCCACTACCCACAACCAATCCAAAATTATTGGTTCTACCTGCCCGAATGCTCTTTGATAAAGGAATAAAAGAATTTAAAAAAGCGGCTAATATACTTCAGGAAAAATGGGAAGGAAAAATAAAATTTATTTTAGCTGGAAAGCTAGATGATGGAAATCCCTCAGCGATCTCAAAAGAGGAAATAGAAAGCTGGAATATTCCCAACTATTTTGAATGGGTTGGATTCCAAAAGGACATCAAAACCTTATTACAAAAAAGCTATATCACTGTTTTGCCCTCTTACCGAGAAGGACTTCCGAAATCTCTAATAGATGCTTCTGCCATAGGGCGACCTTTGGTAACCACAGACACTAATGGTTGCCGTGAATGTGTCATTGAAAATTACAATGGAAGTATCGTTCCTGTACAGTCAATCACAGAATTAGCAACAGCCATCGAAAAAATTGTAGAAAATAAAGAATTGGCTGAGCAAATGTCAATAAATTCAAGGAAATTCGCCGAAAATAATTTTTCTATAAAAAAGGTTGTAAAAACGCATTTAGAATTGTACTTTCGTTATATATGACTTTTAAACTATGTTAGAACCGTACTTAATATATCATTATTTCCCATTTGTACTGGCATTCATTTTGGCGGCAGTTGTTTCTTATTACACCATCCCTCCCATTATACGTGTTGCAAAGCTCAAGAACCTATACGATGTTCCTGATGGAAAAAGAAAACTCAATACTCGTGTTGTTCCTACCCTTGGTGGAATGGCTATTTTTCTTGGGTTTATTATCGCTGTTGTTATTGCATCCTATAATATGGAGTTTATTCAACTGCGATATATTGTTGTAGCCATGGTCATCATCCTTTTTGTGGGACTCAAAGATGACATTCTCTACATTTCTCCAAAATCAAAATTAATAGGACAACTGGTAACAGCCACCATTCTTGTGGTTTTTGCCGATGTAAGATTCAATACGCTACATGGTCTTTTTGGTTTGCACGAAATCAATTATTGGATTAGTTTACCTTTATCCATCTTTGGGATTACAGTCTTAACAAACTCTTTAAACCTTATCGACGGAATCGATGGACTCTGCTCTGGTACAGGTGTCGTTTCCTCTCTATTATTTGCTTTGCTTTTCTATTTAAATGATGATTATGAAATGGCTTTGGTAGGCTTAGCACTTGCAGGTTCTTTATTTTCTTTCTTTATTTACAATGTTTTTGGGAAAAAGAATAAGATATACATGGGAGATACTGGATCTCTTATTGTAGGATTCGTTTTGAGTGTTTTGGCGGTAAGATTTAATGAAATTCACCTACCAGATAAAGGGCTACTTGAAGTCGTAGAGCCACCTGCCATTTCTATAGCTGTTTTAATTATTCCATTTATTGATACACTTAGGGTATTTACTTTAAGAATCTTAGATGGAAGATCGCCTTTTTCTGCTGATAAGTGGCATACGCATCATAAACTTTTAGAATTGGGATTATCCCACTTTCAAGCCACCATTTTGTATTTAATTTACTCAATGGCTTATTTTATCATTATCCTATTTCTACAACACCATTTAGACAACTGGATTCTTTTGGTTGTGATGATACTTTTAGCTTTAGCCTTATTACACATTCCAAATATTTTAGTAAAAAAAGGTGTAAATTTCGGCAATAATAACCAACTGAAAGTTAATCGATTCAATAGACAAATGAGACGATTAGCCGACGACAAAAAAACTTCTTAATGCTTAAAAAATTCAATTATTTCCTTGTATTCTCAATGCTTTCAACGGCTTTGTTTGCACAAAATGAAAAAGACAAGCAAGAACTCGAAGATAGAAGAATAAACTACAATCCTCAATATCTTTTAGATCTTTACGAAAAAAATCTTTACTCTTACGAAAATACTTTTCATACTGCCATCCGCCCTTTTAGAGCAATTGACCTAAAAGATCATATCAGCCCAGAAGCTGTAAAGGGATATTATGGTTATGATGAAGATAACTCTAGATTTATGAATATTCTTATGCACAGAGATTTGATTCGATATGCGGGAGAAAAAAACGATCATATTTATGATGTCAGAATTAATCCGATTATGGATTTTGATTTGATCTCAGAAACTGGAGGATCTGCTTTTACCAATACGAGAGGAATCCAAATAATTGGGCAACTTGGAGATCGTTTTCATTTTTATACTGATCTGAGAGAAAACTTAATGAAACTCCCAAGCTGGGTAAAAAATGAATCTGTTAATGAAAGAGCCTTGGTGGTCCCAGGAATGGGAAGACCCAATCATTTAACAACAAATGGAGCTCATGATTTTTCTAATGCTTCAGGGTATATCCACTATAAAACAAAAAGTTTTTTCTCTTTTGAGTTTGGAACAGGAAAGAATTTTATTGGAGAAGGTCATCGATCTATGATATTATCGGATAATGCTGCTAACTACCCTTATCTAAAGATTCAAACACAGTTCGGAAAAGTAATGTATCAGAACATTTTCTCTAAAATGATAGATGTGTCTTATGACCCAAGCAACCCTCAAGATAAACTTCATGGTAGAAAATATATGGCAATGCACTATTTTTCTATCAACCTAGGAAAACGCTTTAATATCGGACTCTTTGAATCAATTGTATGGAATGGGCAAGTAAATCCTGATGGAACAGAAAGTAGAGGGTTTGAAATAGCTTACTTAAACCCTATTATTTTCTATAGATCTATAGAACACTCAATAGGTTCTGGAGGAGGTAATGCACTTCTAGGATTAACGGGAAGTTTCAAGGCAAGCGAAAGAACACAACTCTATGGGCAATTCCTATTTGATGAATTGAGTTTTAGTGATTTATTTTCTGGCAATGGATCGTGGAAAAATAAATTTGCTTTCCAAGCAGGAATGAAGTCTTTTGACCTATTTCATATAGAAAATTTAAACTTTAGAGCAGAGCTCAACCTTGCACGTCCTTTTACTTACTCACACCACAGTGGTTTAACAAATTACGGACACTATGAGCAAGAAATGGCTCACCCGCTTGGAGCCAACTTTATTGAATTCCTAACACAAGCTTCATATCAATACAAAAGATGGCGTTTTAGAGGTCAAATTCAGCTTGCGCAAAAAGGTTATGATGCCGATGGTAATAACAATGGTTCGGATATCTATGAACCTAACGTATACAAAAACAGACCTTACGGCGATTTTGGAAATACCTTTTTGTTTGGAAACAAAGCAAGTATTACTAATATTAACGGAACTATTGGTTATGTTGTCAATCCAACCTATAACCTCACCCTCGAAGCAGGAATTTGGTTAAGAGATTTTTCTCCAGAAGTAGAACTCGCAAATTTTAAAGGATCTACAACTACAATGCTAAGTTTTGGATTAAAAACCAATTTATTCCCAAGATACTACGATTTCTAAAATGAGCCCAACCACAAAAAAACGTTATTTACTAATCTATTTTCTAGCCATTCTATCAATTATTCTTGGTGCCAGCTTACTCAAAGAATATATGGTAATTCTTGTAGCTTTTGGAAGCTTATTACTGCTTGTCCCTTGGTTTGGATGCTTTATGGACGTACTGAACCACAAAAGAGAAAATAGAGTGCTATGGATCTTGTTATTACTTTTTACTAGTACAATTTCCATTCCTATATATTTATTACGCAAATAGCCCGTTCTATTTTAACAAAAAAGCCTTTTCGTTTACACGGAAAGGCTTTATTGTTAAAAATATCAATCGTTTACGAGAATACCAGATTTTTTTAAGAAAGGATTGGATGGTGTTATCTCTTAAAAGAGATAGTTCCTGAGATTCATTCTAGCCTTATAAACAAAAAATAAAGCCTACATAGATGAAACAAATCAGAAAATTCGACAAAGAACAAAATACTATATTATTAGACGATCAATATTTATTTGCTTTTTCTTGTAGTGATGGTTTTTCGCACAGATTATTAAGTGCTGAATTTGTTTTAGATTATGATTATAACTATACATTGGAGCTTAGTGCCTTTCAGCATAGTAAACTCACCAGTAACAATTCGGATTCATTCGTCGAAAAGGAACAGCTTAATGGTAAAAAGTTAGAATTGGTGGAAGGTTTACTTTCTTCTAATTTCAATTCGTTAAAACAAGAATATACTTGCGAAGGACTTGCGATTACGGATATTGGTAGCCAACAAATATTTATTAATCTTGATAAAAAGACTAAGTATATTCATATAATAAATGGATTACCAATAGAATACTTTAGCACAGATACTGAGAAAAAGCTCTTTCAGCTAAATGAATACTTTAAAGAATTAATTCAAGTAAAATACCAAAAATGGATCACCAAATAATACCATTTTCGGAGTTAATTTACTCACTATTTAAGCCGAAAGGGGGATGTTACACCAAGTAAACACACCCGAAAAAGAAGCTAAAATTTATGGGTAAATTAACTCCGTAAATGGTATAAACCTCAAAACATCGGAATTATACTGCTTACGGTGTTAATTCAAGCCTACACATTCACTTTATTCATTATTCATATATTACATAATATAAAGAGAGGTAATTTAAACTTGAAATGGTGTTTATAGAATGACCTATCTACTAAAATTTTATGCAAAAAAAAGCCGTTCCAATTGGAACGGCTTTGTGAAAATTTCTAAATAATTACGCTCTATTTGAATTATTTAGTTGACTTCTTAGTGGATTCCATATTGAAATCTACACGTCTGTTTAAAGAAGGAAGTTCATATTTTGGTTTTTCTTCACCATTATACTTCATCTTAATTCTATCAGCAGAAATTCCATATCTCTCTAATAAAACTTCTCTAACAGATTGTACACGTTTCTCTGATAATTTCAAGTTATAATCTTCAGAAGCAGAAGCATCTGTATTTCCTTCTAATTCAACAACAGCTTCTGGATGTTTCTTCAAGAAATTCGCTACCGCTTCAATAGATGCAAACTGATCTTCTCTTATACTGTGTTTATCTAGATCGAAATATACTGGATCAAAGTTCACGTGGTTGTAGTCAATAATTGTTTTAACCTTAACAATTTCCACAGGCTTTTCAATAATTGTCTCTTTGATATAAACAGTATCCACTCTACTTGCATCTTCGTCTATAACGATTTCTGTAGTATCATTACCCATATCTTCTAGCAAAGTACCTTTGTGCCATTTGTTTGATTGAGAATTAACCACATTCTTAGAGAAATCATAAGCTAATCCTACATAGCTATTCCATATTGCATCACCTCCACTTTTGTGATGTGGGTTTGCTGGTGATTGTTTATCTTTATTATCAAATCCTTCATCTTCATGAAGTCCATCAATCTTATCGTTGTGTGTAATAAAAAATCTAGAACCTACGTCAAGTGATAATTTTTCTGAAAGTAGGAATTCTGCTCCTAGTCCAAGTCCATACATTGGAAGAAGATAAGAGAATTCTTTGGTTTCTGGCTTACTATTAGGATACTCATTTTCAAGTATTGATTTGTGGTATGCCTTAGTCAAAGTTCCATTAGAAGAAAATCCGCTTACATTTGCATCTAGATAAATAAGCGTTTTAGGCTTTTCTTTACCAAAAATATATTTTGAGAAATTCCATCTTATATCAGCACCAAATCTAAAAACATCCATTTCACTATGAGCAATAGTATAAGGTTGATTTGTTGCAATTTGTTTCACACCTGAAATACTTCCATAAGCCAACTCTAAACCAATATCAAAGTATCGACTCACAGCCTTTCCTGCTCTTACTCCAAATCCAAGATCAACAGCTCTATTGACCTTTGATAAATTTTGATAATATTCATCTACATCAATTAAGTCGCTTTCATTTTGATAAACATCAGCCATTCCAACTACGTCTCCAAATATTACATAATGCTCTAGTCTTGCAGATAAGCTCCAGTCATTCCAAAATGTTCTGATAGGCATATCCATGTCTAACTTAGAATCATTGCTATCCTCTGGCTTAATCACTTCTTGAGCCATAGCAAATGTGCTTAAACACAAACTTGCTACTAAAAGCTTTAAAGTTTTCATATTATAAAAAGTTTCTTTGTTATAGTTTTTACGCTACAAAAATAGAGTATTTTTTGAAAATCACCTTGTTTATTTAGAAAAAAACAATCTAAATACGTTCTATCGTCATTTTTTGACTATTGATTTGTTGTTAAAGTTGTTAAAATGCCACTTTCCTTTGATAACTCCTTCTTCCATATATATAAACCCAGGATTAGACCTCACAATTGTTTTTAAAGTGGTCTCATCGGTGGTTCCAAACTGTACAAAAAGGTCTTCTTTTGCGAGTCCTTTTCGTATTTCATCAAAATTAGATGAAGTTAGAACAATCACACCAATGTCATTCTTTTGCGCCTTTCTTATTGCTTCTTTTGTCTTTTTCCATCCATCAAAATCGGATTTCTCATAGGAATAACTCACTACTAATAGTGCTTTGTCCCAAAGCAATACAGATTCTGTGATGTCTTCACCATCGTTATTGGTAATGGAGAAATCATGGATTGGTGGCTCATATCCTTTTTCTATTTCTTTAGGTTCTAAATCACCGCGATATTTCCAGTTCTTGTCATCCCATGGGATATTTGCCATTTCAACACCTTTGACATCACCTGTTTTCACATTCTCTATAAAGACATGTGTGATTCCTTGGGGTGCATCGTCTGGCACGGTCATTCCTGCGGGAATACTGGCTTCTATTTTATACGGACGATAATCTTTTATGGGTAAATTTTCAATGGTATATTTTACAAACAACAAAGAAACTACAGTCGCTAAAACTGCCGGAAGACATGATGCCCATTCTTTTTTTACAATGATTTGTAAAAATATTCCTAAACCAAGAATAATTAGTGCAAACAAAATTGGGAAGTTCCATTCAAATTGTACAAAACTCAAGAGAGCTATAAATACAAAAGAACCTATGGCTATTTTGTTAGTAAGAGATTGATTTTTTAATGATTCGTGTTTGGTATTTATCAAAAATGGGATAAACAAAACCAAAAGTATCATATCTTTTGCAAAAGACTGCCAAGGTGTAAATTTTATGGCATCTCCAAAACAACCACAATCTGTCACCTTATTATAATAAGCACTATAGAATGTAAGAAAACCAAAAAATATCAGAAAAAATAGAAGCAATGCCGAAGTCGCTTTTGGTTTTATTGCTAAAATCAGCATGAGACCTAAAACAATTTCTGCTACACAAACTATAATTGCTAATATCAATGAGTATTCTTGCAAAAATGGCAAATTGAATACTGCTTCAGAAAAATATTCATCCAATTTATGAGCAAATCCAATTGAATCATTGGCTTTTATCAGCCCAGAAATAATAAAAATACTACCTACTAAAAGTCTGGAAAGGGAAATAAGTGCTTTCATTTATTCGTTTTCTTTGTATCTAATAAGTGCAAAAACTGCATAGTTAAACATGTCATGGAAATTAGCGTCCATTCCTTCGGAAACCAAAGTTTTTCCTGAGTTATCTTCTATTTGCTTGATGCGTAATAGTTTTTGTAAAATCATATCTGTGAGAGAACTCATACGCATTTGACGCCAAGCTTCACCATAATCATGGTTTTTTGCCATCATAAGCTCTTCTATTCTCTGTCTTTGTTCTTTGTAAAGTTCTACGGCTTTTTCTGTATCGATATCAATATGATCTGCAACGCCTTTTTCTAATTGAATTAAAGCCATTACAGAATAATTCACAATTGCAATAAGCTCTCCTTCAATTCCCTCAGCGATCATTTGACTTTCAGACTCCTCTAGAGTTCTAATTCGTTTAGCCTTTATATATAATTGATCTGTAAGACTTGGAACTCTAAGAACTCTCCAAACACTTCCATAATCTTCTAATTTCCTTGAATACAATTCTTGGCATTCGTCTACAATTATTCGATATTGCTCAAGGGTATTTAACTGGTTATATTCCATTTATTGTTTCAATTTAGTTGCCATATAGACTCTTGTGAGTATTTTCTTTGTATGGATAGGAAAATCTGACCTTTGAATCCAAGAATAATATCCCTGATCTTTTTCAAATATTTTGTCGGCTGGTTGGTTTTTATATTTTCCAAAATTAAAACAAATATTTTTTTCTTTGTCGTAGACCAACATACCTGCAAAATCAGCGTTTCTTCTATGTCCTTTTGTGAAGTTATAGAGAAAATCTACATCATTTTTGATGTCATCATAATGATCTATCTGTGCTTTTAGAATTTCATAGGTAGCTCTGGTATCAGCTTCTGCACCGTGGGCTCCCACAAGTTCTTTGTCACAGTAAAAACGATATGCCGCTGATAGATTTCTGGGTTCTTTTTTAAAGAAAATAGATTGAACATCTACCATTCTTTTAGATTCCCAATCTACATCGATATCCACTCTGGCAAATTCTTCTGCAAGTAATGGAATATCAAATCGATTTGAGTTATACCCTGCCAAATCAGCTTCCTTAATCCAGTTGAGAACATCTGAAGCAATATCTTCAAATGTGGGAGCTTCAGCAATCATTTCATCTGTAATCCCATGAATATCTGATGCTTCTTTTGGAATTTTCACCGTGGGATTTACCCGCCAAGTTTGTACTTTTTCTTCTCCATTGATTCCTACTCGGATAATGCAGATTTCAACAATTCTGTCTTTTACAATATTGGTTCCTGTTGTTTCTAAATCGAAAAAAACAAGAGGTCTTTTTAGTGCTAACTCCATGCGTTTTTTTATTTACAAGGGTAAAGATAAAGGGATTTTCGGGAACTTGTATTCTATACGTTTTTATATAGCAAAAAAAAGCAATCAAAATGATTGCTTTTTTTTTATTTTTTGAGCTATAGTACTACTTTTCCTTGTACAAAACTGTATTTATCTAATATGTCTTGAAGGGAGTCTTTAACAATATTATAGGCTGGAACATATTTTTCGTCTAAAGGTTTTGAGGGTGGAAACTTTAATTTAAAAGGATCCACTTGCTTACCCTTATACCAAAAACGATAGCAAACATGATAACCAGTTGCTAATCCTGTTTTCCCTACATAACCTATCACTTCTCCTTGTTTTACATGAACCCCTGGTCTAATCCCTTTTTTAATTTTGTTCATGTGTAAATATTGAGTTGTGTAAGTCCTGTTATGTTTTACTTTTACATAATTCCCATTGTTTCTCTTGTATTTTGCATGAGTAACCACTCCATCGGCTGTGGAAAAAATAGGGGTATTTTTGGGTGCTGCGAAATCTGTTCCTTTGTGTGCTTTTATTCTTCCCGTTACTGGATGTTTTCTTCTTCTTTGATACCTAGACGAAATTCTGGTATATTGAACAGGAGCTTGCAAGAAAAATGCTCTTAAATTCCCAGCTTTTTCATCATAATATGAATCATTATACTCAAAGGCATAAAAATTTCTATTACGATGATAAAAGTTTGAAGCATACAGATCTCCAATTCCAATAAATTGACCATCTACATATTTTGCATCATAAATAACTTTGAATTTATCACCTGGTTGAATACCGAAAAAATTAATTTTCCAAGGGTATATTCCATCAGCCAACAATACAACGAGTTTTTGTGACAGTCCTATTCTTTCCATCGTTTGCGATAACGAGCCTTGAATTTCTCCTGAGGCAAACATTCGCTTGGTCACTACTGGTTTTTGTTTATGTTCTACATAAATAGAATCTCCAAAATGATATAAATAATGATCTACAGCATTTGCTTGATAAACAAAAATTTCAGGAATATTTACGGTATCTTTTTTACTCAGAATCATAAATTTTTTCCCTACTTTCATGTCTCTCACATCCAAAATATCTTTGGATGCATTAGCGAGGTTAAAAATAGTTCTTGACGAAACACCTTGACCATCAAGAATCTGCCCTAATGTCTCCCCATAGGCTATTTCAGATTCGTCTATACAATAATTCTTCAAATTGACATCAAAGAAAAACTGACTTGAATCTACTACTATTTTGGTTTCTTCTTCTGCTATTTTCGGTGGGTGATACTCTTCTGTTTCACCACAACTAAAAAAAACTGTTGTTATTGCTGTTATTGCAAAGACTTTTTGTAACGATACGAAATGATTATTTACAAACTTCCTAATGTGTTTTCCACCCATGCTCTTCCCCAATCTTCTTTTTCTTGTTTTGTCCAAAGTTCCGGAAAAAATATTCTTTTTTGGAATTTCGGTGGTAAATATTCTTGCCAGTTTGATCCTCCTGTGGCTTCTATGACTTTATTTCTTTGAGCTAAATAGACCATTGCTGTTCTATAATGACGTAATGGCCAATTCACATTTACAAGACTATCATAGCTCTTCATTGCATGAATTACTTGCTCATCTTCCCTATCTTCTTTGGGCAATTTCATATACTGATCCCAAATAGTAAACCCTTTTATATCAGAAGTAAATGCTGTAAAATGTTTCCAATACTTCTTTTCGAATTCCACATTTGTATGTGCAGGTTTCCCGGTATCTTTTTGAATTCCTCCTTGTCTCCAATACACATTTTCAAGTTGTTCTTGGTGGGTTAAGTCTGTGTATCGTTTGTCTTTATGTACTAGGTTTTCTAATGGCGTACTGATAAATTCTATCTCTCTATACTGCCTAGACTGAAATCCACTGGCGGGTTGTAGAGATTTTCTAAATGTTAAGAATTGTTCTCTTTCCATTCCATGAGACATCACATCAAATGAATCTGCCAATACATGAAAATATCGTGTTACACGTTCCAATTTCCCTAATAACAACTTCTTGGTAAGTTCTTGTGCATCTTTCACTTGATTAAGCTCATGTAAAATGAGTTTAAAATAAAGCTCCGTAATCTGATGATACATTATAAAAATAGGCTCATCAGTAATTCCAGTAACTGGATTTTGAAGTGACAACAAAGTATCTAAATGAATATAATCCCAATAATTAAAGGCTTTTGTATGATACAATCCTTCTAAATATGATTGTAAGTCTTGCCCTGTAGAACTGTATTTATGATGTAGTTTTTCTAGAATATCTTTCAATTCTTGGTTGTTTTCCCAATCCATAATCAAATAAAAAATTTTTCTAATTTAATATTTTGAATTTACTTTCAGCAATGATAATTATCATAAAGCAGTTATTTTTCTCAAATTTTAGCAAAAAAAGACCTAATAATCTTTTTTTACTAAAAATTCGCTAATAATATCACTAGTCTTGAACCTCTTCAAAATCTACATAATCTCCCAATTTATCGGTACTCGGCTTTGTTTTGGTATTCTTCTTATAAAGCTTTTCTACCTTAACCTCTCCTTCTCTTCTTTTATCATTTCTGGGAGGTTCATAATTAGGATCTCTTTTCTTAAATTCTTCGTTGATTTTCTTTTCGAAAGTTTTCTCTACTCTCTTCAATAAAAACTTCTTGATATAAGGTGCAAGAAACTTAATGAGTAAATAGATGAATAAAATGATGAGTATTACTCTTAACATGTGCTATAATTGTAGTGTTTTCATATTTCTGTAGAAGCCTTCTTGGATTTCCATTAATGCTTCATGGTTTCCTTCTTCAATAACTTTACCGTCTTTCATTACTACTATTTTATCCGCCTTTCTGACAGTTGATAATCTATGCGCAATGACAATTGACGTTCTTTCTTTCATCAAAACCTCGAGTGCTTTCTGTACATATTCTTCTGATTCAGAATCCAGTGCAGATGTTGCTTCATCAAGAATCAAAATCTTAGGATTTTTAAGAATTGCACGTGCAATTGCGACTCTTTGCCTCTGCCCTCCAGATAACTGAACTCCTCTATCACCAACAATAGTTTCATATCCTTCTGGGAAAGAGTCAATAAATTCATGAGCAAATGCCTTTTTGGCAGCTTCTTCTATTTCCTCCATACTTGCTTCTGGTTTTCCGTAGGCAATATTTTCCTTTATTGTTCCTCCAAAAAGGACTAATTCTTGAGGAACTATTGCCATTTGATTTCTGATATTGGCAAGTTGTAACTCTTTAGCGTTGACTCCATCAAATAAAAGTTCTCCTGCATTGAGCTGATAAAATTGATACAAGATTGCAGCTAAGGTTGATTTTCCAGCTCCAGACCCTCCAACAATTGCAATTTGTTCTCCTGGTTTTATTTCTAAATCAATTCCTTTCAAAACGTCCATTTCTGGTCTGGATGGATATGCAAATTTTAAATTCTTTAAAGAAATTGCCCCATTTAGCTTTTTTATTTGCCCATTCTCATCCTCTAAATTCTCTTGAGTTTCATCTAAAATTTCCATAAGTTTATCAGAGGCTCCTACTGCTTTTTGGAATTGCGTATAAAGATCACCCAAACTCCCTAAACTTGCAGCAATAAATACCGTAAGAAAAAGAAACTCTGTTAAGCCACCAATTGTAAGAGAACCAGATTGAATCATGTGAACTCCATACCATACAACGGCTACAATGGATCCAAAAACTCCAAAAACTACAAAAGAAATAAAAGCAGCTCTAAGTTTCCCTCCTTTTATGGATAAATCCTTGATTTCATTTACTTGAATACTAAATCGTTTCACCTCAAAAAGTTCATTGCTAAACGCTTTTACATTTTGAATAGCTTGAAAAACCTCATCTACAATAGTTTGCGAATCGGCTATTTTTCCTTGAACCATTTTTGAGTATTTTCTCAATTTTTTCCCAAAAAACACCGCCAGCAATACAATAATTGGTAAAATAGCCAACATGAATAAGGCCAACCTAGCTGATGCCATAAACAACATCGCTGTTCCAATAAGTAATACGATAACTTGTCTTAAAATTTCGGCAGATGTGGTCGTTAAAGTTTCTCTTAATAAAGCTATGTCAGATGATAATCGACTAGAAAGCTCTCCCACTCTATTGGTATTAAAAAAATGCATGGGGAGTTTCACCACATGATTAAAAAAATCTTTCCTTAAATCTGCTAATGATTTTTCAGTAACATTAATAAATAATACGACCCTGAAATAAGAAAAAACTGCTTGCAAAGCAAATAATCCTAATAAAATCAAAGCGATATTATTGATGTTTTCAAAATCCGTACTTTTCTCTGTGGCTTGTTGAACAAGTTTTCCTAAATATTTAGGAAATATTAGAGAGGCTAAACTTGATAAAAATAAAAAAACCAACCCAATGGAAAACGTAAATCTATATGGAATGAGATAACGATAGATTCTCAAACCATTTTTCCAATTTTTCTTACTCAGTTTTATTTTCTTTTCGTCCTTTTCTTTTTTTCTTCCAAATGGAGGCATAGGTCTTTTTATTAATTGTTCATTTCTTGAATCTAAAGTATCAAAAAGTAGTTACAAAAGATTTTTAAGAAATTGTTTTTTCTTTTGGCAGCACAAATTTACCTTTTTTAAGTGAGGGATTGCTTTTTCGAGTGCGGCAATATCCATGCTTTTTTTGAGATTTATGTAGTTAAATTGAATATTAATTTATCATTAAGCGAAAAGAACCAAACATTCATCAAAAATACAGCTCTAAAAGCATATTTTTTTCTAACTTAGTTTTCTTAACCAGTCATTAAATATGATAGACTCAGAAAACGTACAAAAATCTGATGGAAACCCTTTTAATCCTAGAATCAATCAAAAGATTTTGGATGAATTGGCTATTATTTCAAAAAAATACGACGCTCAAAAGAACCCAACTGAAACCCATAAAACTACTTATGTGTTAAATTCTTTTTTTGAGAAGAGTCCTATTAACATAAAATTTACAGAAAAAGAGCTTAAACGTATCTCTAAAGATGGTGCTAAAATTTTGTATTCTCATTATGCAAAAGATTATTTTTCTTACCTTCTAATTCTCAAATTAGCTTTGGGAGTTCGTAAAGATGTTAAAATTATCGCTCCTAAAAAATTAGCTTGTTTAGATTTTCTAGAATCTCATATCATTCCATTAGAAAAAAAAGAAAAAGGAATTGATCCTTTAGCAAACTCACCAGCAATAAATGAAAAAGCAAAAGCTCACTTGGCACAAGGTGGACTAATATGTGCATTGCCTTTCAAAAAAACGAAAACACCTCTTAATAAAATTGAAGACCCTTTAGATTTTGAACTTAAAGATCGATTTATTGATTTCTTAAAACAATATCCTAATGACATTCATGCCATTTTATTGGATTCCAACAGTAGAATTAGGCAAAGAGTTTTTAATAGTTTTTTATTTTCATTAACAAAAGATGATTTCGAGAAAAAGGAACTTTCTATAGTCATTAGAATTTCTAAAAAAATCAGTTCTGCTGATCAAATTTCTTATCTAAAAAAACGCACTTTTCAGAAGCAACTAAGAACAAAACTAAAAGCGCTTAAATGTGATACTTCTAAGTGGAGTTTAAAATCACTTTTTGTTAGTAATAATAATACCGCAATGGAATCTATTGCGGTAGAAACACCAAAGTCCTTAGTTCTTGCCGAAATTTCTAAAATTTCAGAAGAAAATCTCTTGATCGAACGGAAAAACTTCCAGTTGTATCTTATTGGAGCAAAAGAATATCCAAATATTATAAAAGAAATAGGAAGACTTCGTGAAATCACCTTTCGGGCAGTAGGAGAAGGATCTGGAAAACCTTATGATTTAGATAATTATGACTACTATTATAAGCATCTTTTTATCTGGGATAAAGAGAAAGAAATGATAGTAGGGTCCTATCGTGTTGGTTTCGGTGACGAAATTATGAGCAAATACGGAAAACCAGGGTTTTATACTTATGAATTGTTTAGATACAAATCTGAAATGAACCGCTATCTCGATCAATCTATGGAACTCGGTAGATCCTTTATTCGCCAAGAATATCAGAAACATCCTATTACTTTGATGTTTTTGTGGCAAGGAATTCTTCAGCTTTTAATTCGTTTTGAAAACAATCGTTACCTTTTTGGGGCTGTTTCTATTAGTAATTCATATTCCAGAATTTCTAAAGAACTTATTGTAGGCTTCTTGAAGGAACATTATATGGATCAAGACCTTAGTAATTTAGTTAAGCCTCGAAATCCTTTTGTTCTTAAAAAGAAGAAAATGGTAAAAACTATTTTAGAATCTGGGGAGCATAATTTAAATGACCTAGATAACCTCATTGATGAGTTGGACCAACAACATAATAGAATTCCCGTGTTGATAAAAAAGTATATAGGTCAAAATGCACGTGTGCTAGGGTTTAATGTAGATCCAAATTTTTCAAATTGCTTAGATGCTTTGGTTCTTTTAGATTTTGCAAAACTACCTATGGAGACAATTCAGAAATTTGCAAAAGACGAAAACTTTGATCATCAGCAACGTTTAGATGCCTTACAAGCAAAAGATAAAGAATGAATTTTCTAGCTCATATTTACCTTTCTGATGAAGATAAAGAAATAGCAATAGGGAACTTCATTGCGGATAGCTTACCAAGCAATAATTTCCAGTATTTCCCCGAAAAAATACGCATGGGAATTGTTTTACACAGAGCCATTGATACTTTTACTGATGCGCATCCCATATTTAGAAAAAGCAAAAAAAGGCTGTTCAAAAACTATCGACATTACAGTCCCGTAATTGTAGATATTATCTATGATCATTTTTTGGCAAAAAACTGGAAAAACTATCACGCTAAAGAACTGGACTTATTTGTTGATGAATTTTATCATTCACTAGATGAATATTTTGATATATTACCTATTCAAACTCAAAGAATGATGCCTTTTATGATCAAAGATAATTGGCTATTGAGTTATGCTCATAAAGAAGGAATTGCCAAAATTTTACATCAAATGAATCACCGTACAAAAAATCGTTCGAAAATGAATTTAGCGATTATTGATTTAGATGAGAATTATCAAGATTTTGAAGAGGAGTTTACAACTTTTTTTGAGGAATTAAGAAACTTTGCTAAAGTGAAATTAAGAGAAATAAAAAGAGACTTTTCAAACAAAAAAGCAAAAAACAACTAAAATGAAAATTGCGGTAATCAGCGGCGGTTTCAGCTCTGAGAAAATTGTGTCCTATAAAAGTGCTCAAACAGTAATGGAATCCTTATTGGGCGTTTTTGAAGAAGTATATTCTATTAAAATAGAAGATAACAACTGGTTTTGTGAATTTCAAAACAAAGAATTTCCTATTGATAAAAATGATTTTTCGGTTGTCATCCAAAATCAAAAAATTTCATTTGATTTTGTCTATCTTATCATTCATGGAACTCCAGCTGAAGATGGGTTATTAGCGGCTTATTTTGAAATGCTCAATATTCCTCACTCGAGTTGTAGCCCTATGATGGCACAAGTTACCTTTGATAAAGCCATGAGTATTCAATTAGCAAAGTCATACGGAATTCCCATTGCAGAGTCTATCGTAGTTCAAAAATCTGATTTTGAGAAAAAACCGACTTGCGATCTCTCTTTTGACTTTCCAGTTTTTGTAAAAGCCTGCAGATCGGGCTCTAGCTTTGGAGTAAGTAAAGTTCATGAACAAAAAGATTTAGAAAAGGCCATTAATCACGCCTTTGAGTTTGATTCAAAATGCTTGATTGAAAAAGAAATGAAAGGCACTGAGGTTACTTGTGGTGTTTATAGAAATGAATTAGGGATTCAAGAACTTGCAATTACTGAAGTAGTTGCTCATAACGACTTTTTTGATTTCGAATCTAAATATCATGGTGCTTCAGATGAAATTACTCCCGCTCGGATTTCCAATGAATTGACGCAAAAAGTGTTTGCCTTAGCAAAAGATATTTATCAAAAATTTGAACTTCAAGGAATTTGCCGAATAGATTTTATCATTGAGGATAATAAACCCAAAATGATAGAAATAAACACTATTCCTGGTATGACAAAAGAAAGTTTTATTCCTCAACAAATTCATTACCGTGGTTATGATTTAGGGATATTTCTAAAAGAACAAATTCTATTTTTGAAAAATTCTCAATAGGGTTATCGGGCAACTAAAAGACAAAAAAATCCCCACTTTTAGTGGGGATTCATGCCTAATAATATAATACCTTTATAGTGTTATTCTCCTGAAATTGCAATTCGGATTTTCTCTTCTACTTCAGCAGCCAATTCTAAATTATCTTCAAACAACTGCTTAACACTATCACGTCCTTGCCCTAGCTTGATATCTCCATAGCTATACCAAGAACCACTCTTCTTTAGTACTTCGTAATCTGTTCCAAGATCTACTAATTCACCTACTTTTGAGATTCCTTTTCCATACATAATATCAAATTCTACCGAACGGAAAGGTGGTGCTACTTTATTCTTCACAACTTTTACTCTCGTTTTGTTCCCAAGAACTTGATCACCGCTTTTTATTTGCGTACTTCTTCTAATGTCTATTCTTACAGAAGAATAAAATTTCAAAGCGTTACCTCCTGTGGTAGTTTCTGGAGATCCAAACATTACTCCAATCTTATCTCTCAATTGATTAATAAAGATACAAGTACACCCTGTTTTATTGATAGAACCTGTTAATTTTCTTAGTGCTTGAGACATCAATCGTGCTTGTAGACCCATTTTTGAATCTCCCATATCTCCCTCTATTTCAGATTTTGGAGTCAATGCTGCAACCGAATCTATTACAATAATATCTATTGCACCCGAACGAATCAAATTATCTGCAATTTCTAGTGCTTGCTCTCCGTGATCTGGTTGGGAGATTAATAGATTATCTGTATCTACACCAAGATTTTCTGCATAAAACTTATCAAAAGCGTGTTCTGCATCAATAAAAGCTGCTATTCCACCAGTTTTTTGAGCTTCTGCAATGGCATGAATTGCCAAAGTAGTTTTACCAGAAGATTCAGGTCCATATATTTCGATGATTCTTCCTTTTGGAAATCCACCAATTCCTAAAGCAACATCCAAACCTATTGAACCTGTAGAAATAGGCTCGACATCTACAACTGGGCTATCACCCAATTTCATAATTGTACCCTTACCATAGGTTTTATCTAGTTTTTCCATGGTAAGTTTAAGTGCTTTCAGTTTTGCTTCTTTTTCTTTATTATCGCTCATCTTTCTTTTTTTTCGTTGATTTGTTTACAAAAGTAATGCTCAATAATGACAACTAGTGTCACTACTTATATAAATCTAAAATTTGTTCGGCGTGTGCCTTTGTTTTCACTTTTTGAATGATATGTTCAATAACTCCATTCTCATCAATAACAAAAGTGGTTCTATGAACTCCATCAAATTCTCTACCCATAAATTTCTTTGGTCCCCAAACTTCAAATTGATTTAAAACCACTTTTTCTTCATCTGCTAATAAATCAAATGGGAATTCATGTTTAGCAATAAATTTTTGATGTTTTACAGCTGAATCTGGGCTCACTCCTAGCATTTCGAAACCTTGATCTTTTAATTCAGAAAAATGATCTCTCAAATTACAAGCTTCAGCGGTGCATCCTGGTGTATTGTCTTTAGGATAGAAAAACAAAATAAGTTTCTTACCCTCAAAATCTTTTAATGAAATATGTTTTTCATTTTGATCGATCCCCTGAAATTGAGGCGCTTGATCTCCTATTTTTAAAGTGGTCATTTTTATTATCTTTTCATTCAAATGTACGTATTTTTTACAAGGCATTTCTATTCTCGATAAGAAATTCCGAAATGCAAAAAAAAATATTGAAAACAAAAAAGCCATCTAAAAATAGATGACTTCTCTGCTTTCACAACAAATATAAATATATCTTTATGTGTTTAACCTAAATGGTATTTCAATGGAGAATTTCTTGAAATTCTCTGTAGCCTTTTAATGGCTTTAAGTTTTATTTGTCTTACACGTTCTTTTGAGATATCCAATCTTTCGGCAATTTCTACATAAGATTTTTGAGAAGAACCGAACAATCCAAAATATTCTGTAATAACAATTCGTTCTTTTAGCGGAAGTTTCTCCACTACATCAAGAATATCTGAATTTAAAGATTCTATTTCTAATCCATCATCTGGACGATCCATATCTGAATCTTCCATTAAATCTCCAATTTTTGATTTCTCATCTTCCTGAACGGGTGCATCCATTGAAACAGGACCTCTAGAGATTTTTTGAGATTCGATTACCAATTCAATTGCAACATCATATTCTTGAGCAATTTCTAATGGAGAAGGTTCTCTTTCCAATTTATGACTTAGTTCTAAACGGAATTCGTTTATTTGCTTAATCTGAGCAATTTTATTGGCAGGAATACGAATCATTCTTGAAGTTTCCCCCAAAGAAGCCATGATTGACTGACGAATCCACCAAACAGCGTAAGAGATAAATTTAAAACCTTTTGTAGGATCAAATTTTTGAGCAGCTTTAATTAAACCAATATTCCCATCACTAATCAAATCTTCTAAAGGAATCCCTGTAGATTGATACTGCTTAGCAACAGAAACTACGAAACGTAAATTGGCGTTTACCAATTTCTCCAAAGCTTCGGTATCATTTGGGTTCTTTTGAATTCGAGTAGCGTACTCCACTTCCTCATCTGGCGTAAGGAGTTCAGTTTTTGCTACTTCATGAAGGTATTTATTAATCGAGAGACTATCTCGATTGGTCAATTGCTTACTAATTTTCAGTTGTCTCATGGATCTCTTTTTTAATAGAAAAATAACACAAAAATTATGCCCAAAAAACATTTTTTGTTCATAAGTTTGTTAATTAATCTTTTTTCTGCTAATAAAAATAAATTCCCAAGGGAAATGCTTTATCTTTGTAAAGATGGAATTTTTAGAAAACGGATACCCTATTTATACTGGCATATCAATCGATAATGCCTATCAAGCCTTTAGCCAAATATATCCCAAAGAATATTCAAAAATCCTCATCCTAGTAGATAAGAGGGCAAAGATACATTGTTTATCTAAATTTCTCTCCTTTTCTTCGTTAAATAATTACGAATTATTAGAAATGGAAGGTGGAGAAAAACATAAAACACTTGAAACTTGTACACTTCTATGGGAAAAAATGACTCAACTAAAAATTGATCGTAAGGCGTTATTGGTAAATTTAGGCGGAGGAGTCGTTACAGATTTAGGAGGGTTTGTTGCTTCTACCTATAAAAGAGGAATTGATTTTATTAATATTCCTACAACCGTTTTATCTCAAGTAGATGCGTCAGTAGGGTCTAAAGTTGGTATTAATTTTCAAGGATATAAAAATCAATTAGGTGCATTTTCGGATCCAAAAGCTGTTATTATAGATGAACGCTATCTTAAAACACTGGATAAACGAAATATACTAAATGGTTATGCCGAAATTTATAAACATGGATTAATTGCTGATGCAAAATATTTTGATGATACGATTAATGAACGACTGAGTTGGGAAGAGATTCTTAGAAAATCCATCGAAATAAAATCTCATATTGTTCAACAAGATAAAAAAGAAAGTGGAATACGTAAGTCCTTAAATTTCGGACATACTTTTGCTCATGCCATTGAAACTTTAGCACACAAAAAACAGATTGATATTCTGCACGGAGAAGCCGTAATCTTGGGCTTATACGCTGAGTGCTTTCTTAGTGCCCAATTTTATAAAAATGAAATGATTGATCTAGAATTTTTACTTCAAAAATACCATTCATACAAGCACATTAACTTAATTAACTCTGAATTAATACCATTCATCCAACAAGATAAGAAAAATCACAATAATAAATGTAATTTTGTTCTAATCAAATCAATAGGATCTTGCACCATTGATATTCCTATTGATCAAACTCGAATTCTAGATACTATTAATTATCTAAAGAAATTATTATGCAAATTACGGTAGAACCGTCAAAAAGTTTGTGTAACAGATACTTGATCCTTCATCACTTATTGGGGAATAATGTTGATGAACTTCAATTATCATCAGCTGATGATGTTCAAGTGCTCAAAAGTATTTTGAACGGACAGCATGGAAATCACTGGAATGTGGGTCACACAGGTACAGCTTTTCGATTTCTTACGGCTTTGGCTTGTTTACAAAATGAAGAAATAATTCTCACAGGATCTGAAAGGATTAAAGAACGCCCAATAGCACCTTTAGTCGATATTCTCAGAAAATGGGGTGCAGAAATAAGCTACCTAAATAAAGAAGGCTTCGCACCACTAAAAATTAGTTCCTCAAAATTATCTCCTACAAGTATTTCACTTGAAAAATTAGCCTCCAGTCAATTTATCACTGCTCTCCTACTCATCGCTCCTTTTCTTGAAACAGAATTAAACTTTCAACTTCATCCCAAACAAGGTTCAACATCCTATATAAAAATGACCTTGGATTGTTTAAAAAACACTGGTCTTAATTGCAGTTATAAAAATAATCAAATCTCAATATACCCAGTATCAGATACTTTAAAGGTAAAAGATTTTCCAAAAATAGAATCAGATTGGAGCTCTGCCAGCTATTGGTATTCCATGGTTGCTTGTGGGATAATAAATGAATTAGAGTTGAGCTACTTCACCTCAGAATCTTCACAAGGAGACGCTGTACTTCCACGAATATTCAATCAACTAGGGGTCACAACAGTTTTTCAAAGAAATCAAAAGATTTTACTAAAAAAATCAAAAGCTGTTAGTTATTTCAAAATAGACTGTACAGAATGTCCAGATATTGCTCAAACATTACTCATAACTTGTATTATCAAACAAATTCCATGTGAAATTTCAGGCTTAGAATCTCTCGTTGTTAAAGAATGTGATAGATATAACAAAATGCCTGAGGAATTAAAAAAACTCCAAATTAAAATTATTAATGATAGTTTTTGTTGGGCTTACCACGGTGAACCTATTCAAATAAATAAAAAGACAGAAATACAAACGCATAAAGATCATAGAATTGCATTATCCTTTGCTCCTATTCAATTTTTGTATCCTGACATAATAATAACAAACAAAAAGGTGGTCAATAAATCATATCCTGATTTTTGGTCATTTTTTGAAGAACTAAAATCGCATCAACCGAATTTATTATAGTAAATTCGAAACGGAAAAAATCACTATGATTACATTAAAAGATATTTACAAATCATACCAGAACACCTCGGTTTTACGGGGCGTGAATCTCACCATTAATCAAGGGGAAGTTTTAAGCATTATGGGAGCTTCTGGAGCTGGTAAAACAACTTTACTACAAGTCCTTGGCACTCTTGATAAATTTGATGCTGGAGAAATATGGTTTAACAAAATGAATATTAAAAATCTCAAAAAGAATGATTTAGCCAAATTTCGGAACCAAAATATTGGTTTCATTTTTCAGTTTCACAACCTTTTACCCGAGTTTTCTGCTTTAGAAAATATTGCCATGCCAGCCTGGATAAAAGGAGATACCAGAACAGTTTCAACACAAAAGGCAATAGACTTACTTAAACGACTGAAGTTAGAATCTAAAAGGCATAAAAAACCAAGTGAACTAAGTGGTGGAGAACAACAAAGAATTGCTGTTGCCAGAGCTTTGGTTAATCAACCTCAAATAATTTTGGCAGATGAGCCTTCAGGAAATTTAGATTCACAGAATGCTCAAGATTTACATGAATTATTTATGGAATTCAAAGAAGAAAACAAACAGTCATTTGTCGTTGTAACCCATAATGAACAACTCTCAAAAATTTCAGACAGACAGCTTTATATGAAAGATGGAATTTTTATAGAAGACACTGTTTTAAGATAAAATTTCAAGTTATCTTTTCAAAATTGTTTAATGAATCTCCTCCTTAAAATAGAACGATAGAATAAATTCCTTTCCTCACGACATTTTTGGAAATAAATATTACCAATTTTTATCCATTTTTTTTATATTTTTGCTTATCAAAATAAGGAATTCAGATGAATATAGATCAAGCAGAAATGGCTAGAGAAAAGATTACCAAAACGATACTTGATGACTATAAATTAATTGTCAAAAGTAGAGAAACCTCTTTACTCGGTCGAAAAGAAGTTCTTACAGGAAAAGCTAAGTTCGGAATTTTTGGAGATGGAAAAGAATTGGCACAACTTGCCATGGCAAAAGTCTTTAAAAACGGTGATTTTCGATCTGGTTATTATCGTGATCAAACTTTTATGATGGCTATTGGACAATTAACCGTTCAAGAGTTTTTTGCCCAACTATATGCGCATACAGACGTAGAAAAAGAGCCTGCATCAGGAGGAAGAATGATGAACGGACACTATGGAACACGTTCATTAAACGAAGATGGAAGCTTTAAAAGTCTGATGAGTCAAAAAAACTCTTCTTCAGATATTAGTCCAACAGCAGGGCAAATGCCTAGATTATTAGGTCTTGCTCAAGCTTCAAAATACTACCGAGCTACTCCAGATGCTGATCAAGAAGGAATGTTTACCAACGGAGGGAATGAAATTGCTTTCGGAACAATTGGAAACGCCTCTACTTCAGAAGGATTATTCTTTGAAACAATTAATGCGGCAGGTGTTTTACAGGTACCCATGATTATGTCTGTTTGGGATGATGAATATGGTATTTCTGTACACGCCAAACATCAAACTACAAAAGAATCAATTTCTAAAATATTAGCTGGTTTTCAAAGAGATGAAAACGATAAAGGTTATGAAATAATTACAGCACGTGGGTGGAATTACCTAGAACTCGTTGAAGCTTTTGAAAAAGCTGAACAAATTGCTAGAGAAGAACATGTACCTGTGCTTATTCATGTAAATGAAGTAACCCAACCACAAGGTCATTCAACTTCGGGATCTCATGAACGTTACAAATCTAAAGAACGCTTAGAATGGGAAACAGAATTTGATTGTGTTGCAAAAATGCGTTCTTTTATTCTAGAGCACAATTTTGGTGATGCCGAAACACTTGATGCTCTTGAAAAAGAAGCACAACAAGAAGTAAAAGAAGCTAAAAGAGAGGCTTGGACAAACTTCTTAAATGAACTAAAAGAAGAAAGAAATGAAGCTGTAGCACTAATTAAAAAAGTAGCAGAAGCTTCGCCAAACAAAGTATTTATTGAACCTACTGCTAATACTTTGGAAAAAGATACGGAACCTATCCGAAAAGCCATCTTTAGTGCCGTAAAATCTACACTTAGAACTGTACGTGGTGAAGACAACGAAGCTGTTAGAGCTTTAAAACAATGGTTAGCCTTAGAATCTGAAAATAATTTTTATCGCTATTCATCTCACCTAGTTTCAGAGGGTGAAAATAGTTTTGATACCGTACCTGAAATTGCTCCAGAATACTCAGAAGAATCTAAAAAAGTAGATGCTCGTGTAATTCTAAGAGACAACTTTGACACCTTATTAGCTAAGGATCCTCGTGTGATGATTTTTGGAGAAGATTCAGGTTATATTGGCGATGTAAACCAAGGTCTTGAAGGACTTCAAGAAAAACATGGTGAAAACCGTGTGTCTGATACAGGAATACGTGAAGCAACCATCCTAGGACAAGGAATAGGTTTAGCCATGAGAGGACTTAGACCCATTGCAGAAATTCAATATCTAGATTATCTTCTTTACGCCTTACAAATCATGTCTGATGATTTAGCAACTGTGAGATATCGTACGATGAATGGACAAAAAGCACCACTTATCGTTCGAACACGTGGTCATCGTCTTGAGGGAGTTTGGCACTCTGGTTCTCCAATGGGAATGATTATTCATGCGTTGAGAGGAATGCATATTTTGGTACCAAGAAATATGACTAAAGCTGCAGGGTTTTACAATACCTTACTACAAATGGACGATCCAGCACTTATTGTAGAATGCTTAAATGGATACCGTTTAAAAGAACAAATGCCAGAAAACTTGGGATCTTTTACAACACAGATAGGTAAAGTGGAAACCATTCATCATGGGGAAGACATTACAATAGTTTCTTATGGATCTACACTAAGAGTTATTATGGAAGCCGTGAAAGAATTGGAAAAATCAGGAATATCTTGTGAAGTAATTGATGTACAATCTCTTTTACCTTTTGATATTGACCATGATATCGTTGAATCTATCAAGAAAACAAACCGTGTAATCTTTATTGATGAAGATGTTCCTGGTGGAGCTACTGCTTATATGATGCAAAAAGTACTTGAAGAACAAAATGCCTATTTCCATCTGGATAGTGAACCTAAAACATTAGCATCCAAAGAGCATAGACCTGCTTATGGGACAGACGGAGATTATTTTTCTAAACCAAACGTAGATGATGTTTTTGATGCCATTTACGATATGATGAGTGAAGTAAAACCAAATCAATTCCCTTCAATCTATTAATTGAGGATTATATCTTAATAACAGAAACCCCATTCTTCAAATAAGACAATGGGGTTTTTTGATAAAAAATTAGATGGCAAAACATACGCATATAGAAATTTACGGTGCAAATCAGCACAATCTTAAAAACATCGATATAAAAATTCCAAAAAATAAACTTACAGTTATTACCGGACTTTCTGGTTCTGGAAAATCGAGTTTAGCATTTGACACACTGTATGCAGAAGGGCAAAGAAGATACGTAGAAAGTCTTTCTTCTTACGCACGTCAATTTATGGGTAAGATAGATAAGCCCGATGTAAAGGAAATAAAAGGACTCACTCCTAGTATTGCCATTGAACAGAAAGTAATCTCCACAAATTCGAGATCAACTGTTGGTTCTTCAACAGAAATTTATGACTATTTACGTTTGCTCTATGCTCGATTAGGAAAAACCATTTCCCCCATCAGCGGAAAAGAAGTAAAAAAACACCATGCAATTGATGTCATAAATTTTCTTTTAAAACAAGAAAACGGATCAAAATGGATACTTGGAGCTCCCATTCCCATTAAAAAACAAACGGAAAAATACCAAAATATCTTAACCAATCAAGGATATTCAAGAATTTATGAAAAAGATGAATTAGTCTCTTTGGATGATTGGAAGTATGAGATAGATTCCATACTCGTAATTGACCGATTTAAGCTCAATAAAGAAAATGATGATGCACTAAATCGACTATCGGAATCTATAGAATTGGCTTTTTTTGAAGGAGAAGGAGAGTTATTCTTAATTGATTTAGTTTCTAAAGAGAAAAAGAATTTCAATAATAGGTTCGAATTGGATGGGATGACTTTTATAGAACCTACTAATGATTTATTTAGTTCCAATAGCCCTATAGGCTCCTGTCCAAAATGCCAAGGCTATGGAAAAACAATCGGGCTGGATAAAGACTTAATTATTCCTAACCCAAATATATCTATTTATGAAGGTGCTATTGCTTTCTCAGATTTTAAAGGTGCTGAAGACTGGAAAACTGCACTTTATGAATTTTGTAGATCCGAGCAAATTTCCATTCACAAACCCTATATAGAACTCTCAACACAAGAACAATCCAAAATATGGGCAGGTAGCTCAAAACGATACTCAGGAATACAAGGGTACTTTGATAAACTGGAAGCGAAAGCATACAAAATTCAGAATAGAATTTTAATCGCTCGTTTTAGAGGAAAAACAGCCTGTGAACATTGTAAAGGTAAAAAACTAAAACCCGAAGCACTCTATGTGAAATTTCATGGAAAAGACATTGCCGAGTTGCTAACAACTCCTTTGGATCAGCTCTATGAATTTTTTAACAAAATAAAACTAGAAGAAAACGAAATTGAAATAGGAAGCAGGATTCTATTGGAAGTAAATAATCGCCTAGAAACCTTACTAAAAGTAGGACTTCCCTATCTCAATCTTCAAAGAGCTAGTAATACACTTAGTGGTGGTGAAAGTCAAAGAATACGTTTAGCAAATTCCCTTAGTTCTTCACTCGTAAACTCAACCTATTTACTGGATGAACCCAGTATTGGACTTCATTCTCACGATACTAAAAATCTAATAAACGTACTCAAGGAACTTAGAGACCTAGGTAACACCGTTGTGGTTGTTGAGCATGATGAAGAAATTATGCAAGAAGCAGATTACATTATCGATATCGGGAAAGAAGCTGGAGTTGGTGGTGGAAATATCGTTTTTGCAGGAACCTATCAAGAAATTCTTAAGACACAAGAAAGTTATACAGCACAGTTTCTCAATAAAAGTATCTTAATAGAAAGAAACACTACTCCTCCACCCTTTCAAAACTTCATTGAATTAAAAGGAGCTTACGCCAATAATTTAAAAAATGTAGATATTAAGATTCCACTTGGAGCTTTCACAGTTGTTTCAGGAATGAGTGGGTCTGGAAAAAGCACCTTGATTCAGCAAATTCTTTATCCTGCTATTCAAAATGAATTTGAAATTTATCAAAATAAACCAAAAACATTTTCACAAATAACCCTAAATAAAGACTTACTGCATGGAGTCGAATTTATTGATCAAAATCCCATTGGAAAATCTTCTAGGTCTAATGCCTTAACTTATCTCAAAATTTTTGATGATATCAGAAACTTGTTGGCAAAACAAAAACTCGCTAAAACAAGGGGATACAAACCTAAACATTTTTCTTTTAACACGGCAGGAGGAAGATGTGAGACTTGCCAAGGAGAAGGGCAAATAACTATAGAAATGCAATTTTTGGCTGATGCCAAAATGGAATGTGAAGTTTGTAAAGGGAATAGATACCAGGAAGAAATATTGGATATCAAATTTCAGGGTAAAAATATTTTCGACATTTTGAATGCAACTGTAGAAGAAGCATTCGATTTCTTTGACAAACACGGGGAAACTAAAATCTCAAAAAAGATCAAACCTTTGTTAGATGTAGGTCTTTCCTATATCAAACTGGGTCAATCTTCGTCTACCCTTTCTGGTGGTGAAGCCCAAAGAGTAAAGTTGGCTTCTTTTTTAAATTTAACACAAAAAAGAAACAATCATCTCTTCATTTTTGATGAACCGAGTACAGGTTTACATTTTAAAGATATCCAAAACCTTATCAAAGCATTTGATGCATTAATTGAAAAAGGACATAGTATATTGGTCATCGAACATCATCCAGATATAATTAAGTTAGCAGACTGGAATATCGATTTAGGCCCTATGGGAGGAAACAAAGGTGGAGAGATCGTCTTTATGGGGAAAAACGAAGACTTTATACAATCAGAAACCTTAACCGCTAAGTATTTGGATGAAGTTAAAAAATAATCAAAAAGTCTTTCAATAAGTCGATATACTCCTCTGTGTATTCTTTGGATAATTTATCTTCACGAATGGCGAATTGTTTTTTTTCACTTGGTTGTTTTAAACGTCGAAAATCAATCAATAAACGATTCGCTTTTTCGCTCTTGAAAGGTTTTATTTGACAGATTCTTGCTAAATCCCATCCAAATGATTTCGCAAAATTGATAATTTCTTCCTCTGTACTAAATGGTAAAACAAACTGAATCGATTTTATATTTTCAAACGAAGAAGCATATTCAATAATAATCTCTGCGGAAAGCATTTCAGTATGCTTTGCAATCATTTTAGATTCCGTAATAGACTTTGTAGATTTATTAAAGAAAGGAGGATTGGATACGATACAATCGTATTTTCCTAAATGATAATTGGTAAAATTCTTTTGTAAAACATTCAATCTCGATTTCCATTCTGATTGTTCAAAATTATATTGGGCATCAATAACAGCACCTTCAAAAATGTCAATTGCATCAATCATAGGCTTATCAAATCGCTGAGCCAACATCAATGAAATAAGTCCAGAACCAGTTCCTACATCAAGCACATTGTTAAAATTATGCACATCTGCCCAAGCACCTAGAAGCATTCCATCTGTTCCTACTTTGAGGCCTGAATTCTCATCTTGAACCGAAAATTTTTTGCATTTAAAAGTCATATTTAGCGAAATTAAGTGTTTTGATGCTCAGAAAAACTTATTTTTGCTACTAATATAAACAATACTCAATGCGTATTCAGTTAAAAGTTAAGAAAAGAACTCTTCAAACAGTTTATTATCTTTTACTTATTTTTCTATATATCTATGCTCCGCCATTTACAGGTTTACCCTATAATGTTGCCAAATTTGTATTGATACTTGTAGTTCTGGAAGCACTCTATTTAAATGTTTTCTCTATTCCAAGATTACTGATAGGACAAATGGGCTTATATGTCATACTGATCATTTACACCATTATTGTTCTTGAGATGCATGATACCATTGGTATTTTCAGACAAACTGGACCTCTGGAACAGATCATGACGCATTTATTTGAAATTATTGTTATTAGCGCATTATTATCCAGGATTTTACAAAAAAGAGGATATACACTAGACCATCTTCTGAATTTGATTTACTCAGCCATGACCATTCAAGGAGTTCTTGTGTTTATGAATTTTATTTCCTATGATATTCGCAGTACGTTATTACCTTTAATTGGAGCAAAAGCAAAAATGACAGGTACTTTTGACTGGTATCGAGGTCTTGGTTTTTCTCTTGTAAAAAACTACGATTTTGCCCTATTTCAAGCAATGTCTATTTTCATATTTGCCTATAAAGTATTGGAAAAGAACACAAAACTGTCTGACGTTTTAAAATTGGCAATTATCGCTTTTTCCGTATTCGTATCAGGAAGAACGGGAAGTATCGGAATTGCATTTGGTTTAATGTTAATCACATACAAAACCATGTCAAGAAAGTTATTTATCTATACGATTCAAAGATTGGCAATTTCGATAGTGGGATTATTTGCCGCCTATTTTGCATTAAGCGCATTTGCTCCCGCCGTTTTTAGCTCCATAAATGACAAGGTACTTCCTTGGGCATTTGAATTTATTTACAGCTACTTAGATACTGGAGAATTTTCAACAGCATCTTCAGATCAGCTTGTAAAAGATCACTACTTTGACATAGCCGATAAAACCATGATTTTTGGAGATGGTTTGTATTACGATAAATCGGGGTTTTTCTACAAGTTTACTGATGCAGGATACATGAGACAAACCCTCTATTTTGGAGTTATTGGAATTGTTTTGTTCTTTATCATTTATTTAAGAATGGTAGCTCAAACCATGAATTACTCAAAAAATACTTACTCTTTTATCGTTCCATCTTATTTTATTTTGATGGCAATTACTCATTACAAAGGGGATGTTTTTTCGAACTCATTAATACTCAATCGTGGTTTTTATATCATTGCCATAGGTATCGTTATCTTTAATAGTTCTGATGTTTACAGGGCTAATGCCGAGAAATTTTATGCGAATCTTTGGAGACAAAAAGACCTAAAGAATAAACCACCTGTTCTCAATGAGAATAATGTGTAACTTCGGGGGAGTGGCGCTAGGTGAATGTTTTTTTAGGTATCGCCGTTGTTGTAAATCCTGAGTTAGAAGATTAGATTTCCTCTCATTATTGTTTCCATTTTTCTTATTTCGTCCTCTTCCACCTCTTTAATCTTATTATAATCTTATTATAATAAATAAGTCAAACAAAACTTGGATTAAAAATGAAAGTTATAAGGAGAAGAGTAGGTTAACTCAACTTGAATTAGGCATAAAAATAAATAAAAATCAGCACAGTATACGAAAACTTGAGTCAGGAAAAATAATCTTAGTTACTTATATCTGTTAGAGATATACGAAGGATTGAAGATTGAAATTAGAGAGCTGTTTTCTCAAAAATTTAAAAAATATTTTTTATATTGTGATATATATAATAAGTTTGTATAATGAACAACAAGACTTTACATATCAATAAACCCTCAAAAAAGCTTCTATTCTTTATAAAATCTCTGAAAGAAAATAAAGAGAAAACAAAAAAGGAGCTTATTTTAAAAAAGGAGCTTTATTTTTCTAAATAAAAGCGTTTATTTATGCTTGATGATAATACTGTAGTACCTTTTACTAGTAGTGTTGGTAGTAAGTTTTTAATAAACTTTGAAAAATTCAAGCTTCAAGAATTCTCCATCCCTCTTATTAGTCTATCCCTTGTTTTAGTTGAGCCATCCAATAAAGTTTTAAGCTTAAAGGATTTAATTGGTATTGCTAGGATAATAAGATATTTTATGATAGAAAATAATACAGTGCTGTATTATTACTGTGATATCAGTAATGATTTATCTATTTCTGAAAAGAACAGTTATTTGAAACCAAATGAATTTAGACATAAGCTTTTTAGTTGCATTTTCAATTTCATGAAAGATAAAGATTTTGTTAAGGATGAGATAATTATCAAAGATGAAATGGGTAATTGTCATTTTATATCTTTAATAGCAAAAGCGGAAGATAAATCGAGGCTTACAGATATAAATATTGCAATTCAGCAAATGAATGACAAGTAGCCCTAAATCAATAAAATACCATCCTACACATAGTCTTGGATGATTTGTGTCTTCCTTAACAATTACTTAAGGGCATTTTGTACAATTTTAAATACGTCTTTCGGGTTAAGCGTCCCGTGCTCTCCAATCCCTAACCATCCTCTTTCCTCAAAAGTATTTGCAATAGATTCCGGTGCTTGGTGATAATCTTCGCTATAATCTGAAAGTTTCAATTGAACATCCAAACTTTTGAAAAACCCTTTAGTCTTTTCAATTGCCAAATGAGCTTGATCATGAGAATCTCCTTCCAAAATACCCCAAACTCTTCTAGCATATTGAGCTAATTTTTCTTTTTTAGCATCAAAATTATATCGATAATGAGGCTCCATAATAATTGCCAAGGTTCTGGCATGATCGATACCGTATAAAACAGTTAATTCGTGTCCCATAGCATGAATAGCCCAGTCTGTTGGCACACCTTTTTGAATCAGTCCATTGAGAGCCATTGTACAACTCCACATATAATCTGCTGCTTGCTGATAGCTAAAATCCCCTGAGTACATTGCAGGAGCTAATTCTATTAAATTACAAAGAATACTTTCTGCAAATCGATCTTGAAGCCCTGCTCCTATCGGAAAAGTCATATATTGCTCCAAAACATGAGTAAAGGCATCTACAATACCGTTTGCAATTTGTCTTTTTGGAATTGAATGAATTACCTCTGGATCCAAAACAGAAAACTTCGGAAATAAACCAGGACCACCCATCCCAAGTTTCTCCTTTGTCTCGCTTCTACTTATTACCGCTCCAGAATTCATTTCGCTACCCGTTGCAGGAAGTGTTTGCACGCATCCAAACGGCATTCCTATTTCAGTTCTAATTTTTTTACTCAGAATATCCCATGGTTCCTCTCCGTCATAGAGACTTGCTGAAGATAAAAATTTCGTTCCGTCAATTACTGATCCTCCACCTACTGCTAACAAGTAAGTAATTTGTTCTTTTTTTATAACTTCCAATGCGTCCATAAGTATCGAGTATTCTGGATTTGCTGAAATTCCAGAAAACTCAATATAATCGTAAGATTCTAATGCCTCGATAACTTGTTTATAAACACCGTTTTTCTTAATACTTCCACCTCCATAAAGCAATAAAACTTTAGAATCTTTTGGGATTTCTTGTGATATTTTTGCTATTTCCCCTTTTCCAAATAGGATTTTTGTGGGATTGTAAAAATCAAAATTTCTCATGGTTTCATTTTTTAAAAAAACATTACTTAAAACGCAATATTCTTGAGGGTTGTAAACGACGTATGTATAACAAAGGTAAAAACATCACTATAAAAACAATGCTCAGCACCAATATATTTACCGAAATAATATCCGAAAAATTCAATTGAATTGGTACATGATCTATATGATATCCTTCTGAAGGTAAAGGTATTATTTTAAAATACGATTGAATAAGACAAAAACTTATGGCAATCAAATTACCCCAAAAAATTCCTTTTCCTACTAAATACAAAAGATAATAACTAAATAACTTTCTTATTTTTCCATTTTCCATCCCAAGTGTTTTAAGTACACCGATCATTTGCGAACGCTCCAAAAGGATAATCAACACTGTGGAAACCATATTAATGGAGGTCACAGCTCCAATAATGATAATTAGGATATAAATATTATAATCAAAACTATCTGTCCAGTGGAAAATATTGGGATAAATCTCCCTATAAGTAGAAATTTTATGATAAAACTGACTCTGAGCATTCACGATCTCTCTCATTTCCTCAAGCCTTGATTTATCTTTTATGTAAATTTCCCAAAAACTAAATTCCCCTTTCTTCCAACGGTTTAATTTTTGAATCATAGCCAAATCACCGAGAATATATTGCTTATCAAATTCAGAAAAGCCAGACTTATATATCCCAACAATCTTTAGTTTACGTGATTTTATTCTTTGTTTATCATCATCAAAGAAAGTTATAATTAGATCATTACCTAATTTATAACCTAAAAGATCAATCACTTTCTGAGAAACCAACACCTCTTTAGTACCTGTTTTGGGCACGCTCCCACTCACAATAAATTTTTCAAAACGTTTCCAAGGAAATTCAGAATCAACTCCCTTAAAAAACACTTGGTGTACTTCTTTCCCATTTTTGAGAACCCCTACTTTATATGAAGCTTTATAGATACTGCTAACACCTTCAATTTGTGAAAATTTTTGCGTTTGTTCATCATCTTTTTCTAAGGGTTTATAATGATGAATATCGCTATTATTGTTAAACGAAACTCTAATATCTGCCGTAAAAAAAGACATCTTTTCTTCAATCTTTTCTTTAAAACCTTTACCTGTTGCAATTGCAATAATCAATACAATAATTCCAACGGAAATAGTGGTTATAGATGCCGATATGATAGGTTTAGAACTCGAATTTTGTGTGAGTTTTCCTTTTATAATCCCCTTGGCTATGTGAAATTCTGTATTCAAGCAGTTTCGTTTATTTCGAAAAAAAAGGTTTCAATATTCTTCAAAAATACTGAAACCCTTTTCAAATCTATAAGACTTCTAATCTAAATATCGTAAATATCTTTTATTTCTCTTTGATATTTTTGATAAATATTCCTTCTTTTAAGTTTTTGAGTAGGTGTCAGTAGTTTATTTTCTACTTTCCAAATATCTGAAACCAAAAGAACTTTCTTTATTCTCATATAATTGGCAAAGTTCTCATTGAGTACATCCACTTCTTTCCATATTCTTTCTTGGATTCTTGGCATTGCCATTAATTTTGCCCAATCTTTTTCTGCTATTTCTTTCCTTTCGCACCAGCCATAAATAAAATCTTGACTGGGCTGAATGAGTGCTGCTGGAAACTTTTCTCCATCGCCAATAACCATGAGTTGCTCTATAAATCTTGATTCCTTCATTTTATTTTCCAGAACCTGTGGAGCGATATATTTCCCTCCTGAAGTTTTGAACATTTCTTTTTTTCTGTCAGTAATTTTTAAGAAACCATCATCCTCTAGTTGTCCGATATCTCCTGTATGAAACCAACCATCTTTTATGGCTTCTTCTGTAGCATCTGGTCTATTGAGGTAACCTTTCATTAGATTAGGACCTTTATAAAGAATCTCTCCATCTTCGGCTATTTTTACTGCCCCACCTTCTATTACTTTCCCTACGTATCCGAACTGATTCCCTCTTTGAGTACTATTAAAAGAGATAATCGGTGCTGTTTCAGAAAGTCCGTAACCCTCAAAAACTGGAATTTGAGCCGCAGAAAAAACACGAGCGAGTCTCGGCTGGAGTGCCGAAGCCCCTACAATTACATATCGAACTTCATCCCCCAAAGCCGCTCTCCACTTGCTAAAAATGATTTTATTAGCAAGCTTTAACTGCCATTTATACCAAGCTGATTTTCCTTCAAACTCATAGGCTTTTCCTAAATTTAAGGCCCAAAAGAATAGTGCTTTTTTTATTCCTGTTAGCTCTGAACCTTTTAATACAATTTTATCATAAACTTTTTCAAGAAGTCTTGGAACTGTTGAGAATATAACGGGTTTTACTTCTTTTAAGTTTTCTCCTATTGTATCCATCGCTTCTGCAAAATAAACCGAAGAGAGTGAATATAATACATAATAATCTACTACCCTTTGAAAGATATGGCTTAGTGGTAAAAAACTTAAACTATTTTCTCCTTTATAAATGGGAAAATATTTTTTAACTCCTTCTATTTGAAACAAAAAACTTGTATGATCCAACAAAACACCTTTAGGTTTTCCTGTAGTTCCAGAAGTATAAATTATGGTGAATATATCATCGGCTTTAGTTTCTACTTGCCATGCCTTTATATAAGAACTTTGTGGGTTTTCTTTCCCTAATTCCAAAAGCTCCGTCCAGTGTTTTACACCCTCTACATGATCAAATGAGTACACTTCCACAATCTGTTTCAAATGTTCTAAACCGGGTTTCACTTTGTCATAAATCTCTTGATTTTCAACAAAAACAACCTTAGATTGACAATCATTCAGAATATATTCATAATCTTCTGTTGTAATATTGGGATAGATTGCGGCATCTACCATTGTTGCTTTTACCGCAGCAAAATCAGCAAAAATCCATTCTGGTCTATTTGAAGAAATAACACTAATTACATCTTTAGATTTTAATCCTAAAGTGATTAGCCCATAAGCCAAATGATCCGTAATTTCAGAAAATTCTTTCCCAGAATATTTCTTCCATTGATTATTTTCTTTTCCCGCTACTAAACATTTGGGATTTTCTTGGCGAATTTTCTGATCAATTTGGAAAATTCTAGTAATCTTCTGGCTCATAAACAACTAAATTAAATGGTGAATTGCTTTGATTTTTCTTTAACTAAAGTATAATTTTTTATTAAATCATCAAAAATTTCGGCAACAGTTTCTACTCGGTCAATTGAAGCCGAAACCTGTCCTATTTCCAACTCTCCATCGATCAAATCTCCTAAAAACATTCCTTTTTTTGCTCGTCCTCTTCCTAAAAGTTCCTTGAGTTCTTCAATTGAACTATCATTTTCATAAGCTTGAACTACTTGATCAAAAAATGGGTTTTTTAGCAGTCTAACGGGTGTGAGCTCTTTCAGCATTAACATCGTATCTCCTTCTTTTGCATCTACAATGGCATTTTTAAAATTCTCATGTGCCGAAGATTCTTGAGAAGCTGCAAATCTTGATCCTATTTGAACACCATCTGCCCCTAAACTCATTGTAGCAAAAATAGCTTCACCGCTTCCTATTCCACCTGCCGCAATTAAAGGGATAGAAATCGCTTTTCTTACTTGTGGAATGAGGCATAAAGTAGTTGTTTCTTCTCGTCCATTGTGCCCTCCTGCTTCAAATCCTTCAGCAACTACGGCGTCTACTCCTGCTTCTTCGCATTTTATCGCAAATTTCACATTAGAAACCACATGAACCACCTTAATACCGTGAGACTGTAAATAGCTCGTATATTTTTTTGGAGATCCTGCTGAGGTAAATACAACTGGTATTTTTTCTTCTAAAATAGTTTGAATATGTTCCTCGATATTTGGGTATAATAAAGGGAGATTCACTGCAAATGGTTTATCGGTTGCCGCTTTACACTTTTGGATTTGCTCTTTTAGAATTTCGGGATACATAGACCCTGCACCTAAAATCCCTAAACCGCCTTGATTACTAACTGCCGAGGCTAATTCCCAACCAGAACACCAAATCATTCCTCCTTGAATAATTGGATGTTTTATTCCGAATAAATCACATATTTTGTTTGACATTATCTGAGTATTTTAAAGGTTTTTAACCTATTTTTATCTTGAACCGAAAGAAAATAGATCCCTTTGGGCAATTGTTTTGAAAAAGGGATTTCTTGTTTATATGCTTTTGTGGCTGATCCTTGAATAAAAAGCGTTCTCCCTGTGGCATCTACAATAGAAAAAAAGGCATGTTCTGAGAAATCACCCTCTAAATAAATCACCTCATTGTGAAGCGTAAAAAAGAGATTCCAATCTTGATATTCTTCAAGCGGGTGATATTTTTCCACAATCTTTTTAAAATTAGGAATTCCGTATCCTAATTGAGAATCAGGGCTTAAATATAAGTGAGCACTTTCTTCAATTTCTTTTTTGAGCTTTCGGTGGTCTATATCAAGTTCATTTTCTTTAAAAAATTGCCACAGACAAGCTGACATTCCACTAATAACTGGTGCGGAGAAAGAAGTTCCATAGCTTGGTTTTATTTCATCATTTAACTGTGCAACAGGAATCAATGCGCCCATTGCTGAAACATTAGGTTTTACTAAACCATTTACTGTAGGACCAAATGATGAAAAAGCTGCTGGGTTTCCATTTTGATATACAGCTCCTATCGCCAATACGTTTTTACCATCGGCAGGAGCCCCCAAATACTTCCAGGGATCGTTACCCGAATTTCCATTACTAGATACAACCAGTATTCCTTTTTCAAAAGCTTTATTTGCCGCACGTGTTACCAGCGTGCTTTCTCCATCAAGATCTTGATAACTATGATTTTGTAATGAATCATCAAATTGGGTATAACCCAAAGAAGAGTTTATGATATCTGCACCTATAGAATCTGCAAACTCTGCTCCCATAAGCCAAAAGTCTTCTTCTATTAAGCTTTCTTGAGGTGCATTTTCTGTCCTGATAAGGACATAATCGGCATCTGGAGCAGTACCCACATAAGTTCCAGGTATAGAAGATGCCATTGTAGAAAGTACGGCAAGACCGTGTGTAGAATATTGATAATTAACCAAATCAGGTTGCCTCACAAAATCTAAACCTTCTATTATTTTACCTTTCTCCCTATTGTTTTGAAATAAAAAATGTTCATCTACTTGCCTAAAACCTGCATCGAGCACGGCAATAAGTATTCCTTGACCTCTATAACCTAACTCATGAAGAATATTTCCTCTAATTTGCCAGATTTGACCCCAACCCTGCCCATAATAATGTCCTGAGCTCATTCCTGGATTTGGTGTTATTGTTAGGGGTTTTTCTTCGTTTAAAGTATGTAGGGTTTCCACTTTTTGAATCCCCTTTATAAAAGAAAAGTGATTCTGAAGGCTATCTTTTTTTTCTTGAGAAAGTGTGGCGGAAATGGCGTTAAACCATCTAGATTTAGATTGAACTTTTACTTTAAAAAGATCCAAGGAATCTAAATATGGCTGAAAAATAGGGATATCTGTGCTATCTAGGGTAATATTTTGAGTAGTTCTTCTCTCTAAGGATTTTTGAGATAATTGAATATCTTGAAAACCATAATTACCTTTATCTTCAAACTGAATCCAATACCTTTGATTTTGCCCATAAGAGGGTAAAGTGAATATCAATTGGAAAAGAAAAACAATTTTCAGAATACGCATATTATTTTCTAGCTATAGTTTTCAGTCTTTTTGAGCGTTCCATTTACATCATAAAAATTCCAAACTCCTATTTTTGTTCCTTTATCATACTGTCCTGTCATTTTAATTTTCCCTGAACGATAGTAAAGTTCAAATACTCCATGCATTACATCATCTAAATAAGTTCCCTTTTGATGAATTTCTCCTTTGTCAAAGTAATCAACAAAATTCCCTTGTTTGATTCCATTTTTATAAGGAATTTTTGAAGCGATTTGTCCATTTTTAAAGAAAACAAAACTGGTATCCGATAAGATATTTTGCTCATAATAGTCTATTCTGAGTGTATCTGTTCCTTTTGTGGTATAAGAAATCCATTCACCCTCTTTTTTTCTATCAACTAACTTACCTTGAGTTTGTAGATGACCAAAAATATTATAGGATTTCATCCACGCTACTTTCCCCGGTGTAGTATAAACGAGCTGAGTGTGCATTCTTTTTCTATTATCAAAGTATTGAAAAGTATCAACTTCGAGTCCGTTTTCAAAGTTTCCTTTCATTTTGATCACTTCGTTTCTATGATATAAAACCCATGCACCTTGTTTTTTCCCGTTTTCGTTCAGCTCATTTTGTGCTTCAGACTGGAAAACAAATAGGCTACTGGTAAGAACAAATAGAATAAATTTTAGTTTCATCATGGATTAATCAAGTACTTTTTCTAGTTGGTAATTATTTCTGTCTGGTTTATTTCTGGCTATCATTTCCGCCAAGAACCCTGCCAAAAATAATTGCACTCCTATCACCAAAAGTATTAAAGAAACAATAAATTCTGTTCTTGTTGCTAAGAGTTTTGCATCGGGATTTATGAATAATTTATCAATTCCTGCATACATGATAAATGCAAAGGATAACATAAAAATAAGCGTTCCTAAAGTCCCGAAAAAATGCATAGGTCTTTTACCAAATTTTGAAATAAAGGTAATAGACATTAAATCTAGAAAGCCATTCACAAAGCGTTCTAAACCAAATTTTGTAACTCCGTATTTTCTTTCTTGATGTTGAACAACTTTTTCGCCTATATTTTTAAAACCAGCCCATTTTGCAATAACTGGGATATAACGATGCATTTCTCCATAAACTTCAATGGATTTTATAACATCATAACGATAAGCCTTTAGTCCGCAATTAAAATCGTTAAGCTCTATTCCTGATGCTTTTCGAGTTGCTGCATTAAAAAGTTTTGTTGGAATTGTTTTACTGAGCGGATCATATCGTTTCTTTTTCCACCCAGAAACAAGATCAAAACCTTCTTTTTTGATCATTTTTATCAAGCCTGGGATTTCTTCTGGAGAATCTTGTAGATCGGCATCCATGGTAATAATTACTTCACCTTCGGCGTATTGAAAACCTGTGTGCAATGCAGCAGATTTCCCATAATTTCTACGGAATTTAATTCCTACAAGGTCTTCATCTTGTTCTTTGAGTTTCTCAATGACCTCCCAAGTATCATCAGAGCTTCCATCGTCAATAATGACAATTTGGCTATCAAGGTCTTCTTCTTTACAAACTTTTTTTATCCACTGGTGGAGTTCTGGTAATGATTCGTCTTCATTAAAAGCTGGAATCACAAGGCTCACATCATATTTCATGATACTTTCTTTTTTACAAATGCTGCACTGATAAGCGCTAAAATCCCGTTTACAATGATATAGGTAATCAACGTAAGCATGGTGAATCTAAAAACGCTCATGTTTTCTCTGTTGGTCTGAATATTTTTTTCAGTTACTTCTTTTGCTTCGCCCATTTTGGCTCCTACTTCTCTTGCAACGTCTTCTTGCAATTTCATGATTTTGTCTAATTTTTCTACATCTAAAAACTCCATATCTATATAGGTATAAAGTGACAAAATAATAGAAGCAAATATTCCTACTTTAAAGGTAAAAGAAAATGCGTCTCTGTAGAAGTATCTTTCTGACTTTGAACTAGAAGTATTTCCTCCTATAATCATAAATGGAATGGGTAATAAATAAAGAAGCGTGGTTACCCATGGGCTTACTTGGAAACCAAAAAAACCGATTCCTGAAACAATAAGTACCATCAATATCCCTGCGTAAGTTCCGTATTCTATGGCGAGTTTATCTCTTTTCATTTTTGTGCTAATAACGTTTTGATACTCTGTCGAGCTGTCTTTTGATATCTCTATCTTTTAGGGTATTTCTTTTGTCGTGTAGTTTTTTACCTTTGGCTACAGCCAATTTTAATTTTGCGAGTCCTTTTTCATTAATAAACAATTCTAAAGGAATTAGTGTAAATCCTACATTTTGTAATTTGGATTCTATTTTTCTTATTTCCTTTTTTGTAAGAAGGAGCTTTCTATTCCTTTTCGTAACATGATTATTGTAGGATCCGTGCGAATACTCGGCAATATACATTTCTTTTACCCATACTTCCAAATTATGTACATAGGCATAGGATTCTCCAATACTTGCTTTCCCCAGCCTTAGTGACTTAATTTCGGTTCCTGTGAGGATAATTCCACAAGTATAAGTATCTAAGATTTCGAACTCAAATCTTGCCTTTTTGTTTTGAATTCTAATGTTTGTTTTCTTTGTATTTCTAGCCATTCAGTTTTTAAAAACTCCAGTTTACACCCAAAGATGGAAAAATAGGTAATTGATCTATTCTTCTGTTATTCACTTTGTCATAATAGAAGATATTATTTCTGTTTAAGATATTAGTAACGGTTAGATTTATTTCCAATTTTTGTCTTTTCGTTAATTGGAATTTTTTTGTTGCCGATAAATCAAAACGTAAATAAGAAGGAAGTCTTCCACTATCTGGAGCGTCATAATAACTTATTTTTTCTCCATTAACCTTTACATAATCTGTAAATGGAGGATCTAAGTTAATTCCGTTGGGATTGTTTCCAAGAATTTGAGCAAAAGGAAATCCAGATCCATAATTGAATCTACCATCTATAGAAAAGGTCTTTTCTTTATCTACGAAATAAGAACCTGTTAAATTCAAATTATGTCTTCTATCAAAATGTGGATGATATTTTATTTCTTCGTTTTCAAACAAAACTTTTGAAATAGAATAAGTTAATCCAAAATTATATCTTGGCTTTGAGTATTTAACACTCAAGTCTGCACCTATCGCATTTCCTTTTTCATAAATAAAGTCTTTAAATTGATAAGCTTGAAAGTCTTGCCCTATAACAGAGGCTGGAATTTTATCAAAATTGATATTTACTAATTGGTAAAAATCTTTTGTAAATCCTTCTAAATCGATTGTAAGATTCTCATTAAGATCAAACTCTGCTCCCACTACTCCATGCCATGCTTTCTGCAAGTTTGAATTTACATTTTCTCCTAAAAATTGTTTTGGAACATCAACTGGAGAAGAAGCAAAACCGTTAAAAAGGTTTACAACCTGTCTTCCATTGTTTGCCGCCAATAGGTTTTGAGAATACAATCCTCCTGAAGCTTTCAATCTAAAAGCATCAGAGATATTATACTTTAATGCCATTCTTGGCTCTATTAAAGCCTCTGAAAGTTCTGTATAATAACTTAGTCTTACAGATGGTTCTACTACCCAAACTCCACTTGCGTATTTGTACTTTAAATATCCACCTGCATAGGTATTGTTATCAGTAAGTTCAAATTTTGCAAGGTTTTTACGAGTAAAGAAAAAATCTGTGTTTGCCAATGCCACATTCACTCCTACTCTTAGTGTTTTTTCTTCTGAGATATTCTTTTTCACATTAAAGTTGAACTTAAACTCATCTATATGGCTGGTTTTTGGTGGTCCGTTTTCATATTGTCCGTTTACCAATTCTCTATTTACTTCATTCATATCAAATGAAGAATAAGCTACATCTAACTGTAAAACAACCAACGAACTAGGAATTACAGCTATCAGATTAGATCCAATTCCAAAAGCATCCCAGTCAAAATTAGTTTGCGTAGAATAGTTTACTTCATCTTGAAAATTAAAACCATAAAAGCTCGCTTTTGTTCCACTAGGCATTACTAGAGATAACTTCCCATAAATATCCGTATAAGCAAAAGGAATGTTGTCCTCTCCATCTCTTACGGCATATTTGTATAAATTTTTGGAAGTTTGATCGATATACGATTTTTTACCACTCAAAACAAATGAACTTCCTGCAAGTCCATTCTTTGTTGACCCTAGTGGTCCCTGAAGTGTTAATTGAGCACCAAAGGTATTCATGGAGAGTTTACCTGCCAGTCTTTTTCTATTTCCGTCCTTCGTTTTGATATCCATTACAGAGGATAAACGTCCTCCATATTCGGCTCCAAAACCTGCTGTAAATACATCGGCAGACTTAATGATTTCTGTATCGAAAACAGAGGTAAATCCTATACTATGGAAAGGAGCATAAATGGTCATTCCATCTAGCAATACCAAGTTTTGAACGGGTGTTCCACCTCGGATATACAACTGTCCTCCTTGGTCTCCTGTAAACACAACTCCCGGGAGTACTTGAAGGTACTGAGCCAAATCGGCTTGTCCTCCTATTGAAGGCATACGTTTTATTTCTATCGGAGTTATTTTAATGGTAGAAACTGTTGTTTCAGTTTTTCTGTCAACAGTTTTTTCTACAACATCTACTTGACTAAGAACATTGTTATCTTCCTCTAAAAAAATATTTAAAGTATTTGTTCCCTTTTTTATATCAATCTTCTTCGATACTGTTTGATACCCAACAAAACTACATTCTATGGTATATGCCCCTACTTCGAGATCTCTGAATGAGTAAAACCCATTTTCGTCTGTGGTAGTTCCTCTGTTTTTTTCTTTTATGACAATATTTGCAAACATTACAGATTCCCCTGATGCTTTATCATAGACAAATCCTTTTAAATTTTGAGCCAAAGAAGTTCCTGAGATTAATAGCAGTAAACTTATCAATATTGGCAGTATCGCTCGTTTATTCATAATTATTTTTTGACAATCAACAAATATAAGAGAATAAATTATTAAGTGTTTCTAATTATTTTGGATAATATGGCTTGTTTAACATTAATAGCATTTATCGGCTAAAAACAGACAGCTATGAGTAAGTTTTAGTGTTCTACGGCACTATAAGTCTCTAAATTTCTAACCCAAACGGATCAACCCAATAATTCAGGTCTGATACATAACTGACATATTAGGCATCCCACCTGCCAAACCTATAGGATCCTGACTTACATAAAGCCCCGTACTCGCATCATAATACCTAAAACGGTTATAGGCAAGTCCAGTTTCTTGGTCGTAGTACTGCCCTTGATAAAGAAAGGGAATAAACTCGCTATCTCCCTTACGGACACGTCCGTAAATATCCAACTCCCGTTCCCAAACTTGCTTTCCATCCTCTTCAAAAAATAAAATAGGTGTTCCTAAATGGTCGCAGACAATACTATACGCATTACCCTCCGTTAGCTTCGCCATCGGAACAAAAGTTCCTTCTTCAAAAAGCCAAGTGGTGAGGTTTTGGGTTTCTTCGAAACCTAGGGTTTCGCTTAGTTCACCGATAAAGAATTACTCACGTAATATCTTGTAAAAGAACTGCTTTACCAAATCTCTTTTTCATTTCTACACCAGCCAACCACTATATCCATTATTTCCAAAACAATATCCTCTTGTTTTTCATTAAGGTTATTCCGCAAATTTTCTAAAACATAATATACGTCGTCCCTTGCAACACTATTTTTATGTAAATATTCCAAATAGCACTTAGCATCTTTCAACGGCTCTGCCGAATAAAGTACAATATTTAAAAATCTTTTTTCCATGCTTAATCACATTTGAACGATATTGACGAAAACTTTTCTTTTAGTTTAGCTAACGCTTTTTGGTAACTATCGAGTGTCATCTTTCTTTTAGGTTGAATTGTCCCATGACCAGGCTTATCTGGTACATATTTCAAGTCATCTCCGAGATCTTCTGTATCTATTTTCCATATAGAATCTTTTCCTGTTCCTCCAAAAGCCGGGGGTTTTCTATGCAGTGGTAAATCATCTGATGACGGTGACATTGACATCCCTCCTGTTCCAGGAGAAACAATACCGTTTGAATCAACAGGTATATCAACATTAGGTCTAACTCCTAAGCCTCTCGCTGAAGGCTCTACTTTTGGTAAACCATTATCATTTTTCATTCCTCTGAAAATTTCAAAAAGCCCAAACGGATCAACCCAATAATTCAGGTCTGATACATAAGAATACAAATTAGGCATCCCACCTGCCAAACCGATAGGATCTTGACTTACATAAAGTCCCGTACTCGCATCATAATACCTAAAACGATTATAGGCAGTCCAGTTTCTTGGTCGTAGTACTGCCCTTGATAAAGAAAAGGAATAAAAGAATTATCTCCTTTACGGACACGTCCGTAAATATCCAAATCCCGTTCCCAAACTTGCTTTCCATCTTCATCAAAAGATAAAATAGGCGTTCCTAAATGGTCGCAGACAATACTATACGCATTATCCTCCGTTAGCTTCGCCATCGGAACGAAAGTTCCTTCTTCAAAAAGCCATGTGGTGAGGTTTTTGGTTTCTTCGAAACCTAGGGTTTCACTTGGTTCACCGTTAAAGAATTACTCACGTAATATCTTGTAAAAGAACATTTACTCACCAACTTTTTTTTGTTTTTTTGGTGTTCGTGAATACTGAAGTATTTCCATCGTAAATATAATGAATCTTGGCTTGTTCTCCAAGTTTTTTTTGGAGATTCTTCTGCCAAGTGCGTCATACTCGTAGTGGGTGTATGTTCTGTTTCCAAAGCTGGCTTTTTTTAATCGTCCGTGGGCATCCCAAAAGAAGTATTTAGCTCCTTTACTGTCGTGTTTGTAGGTTAGGTTTCCGTTTTTGTCGTACTGGTAGGCTATTTCTTTTTTACGATCGGCAAGTAGTCCTCCTGCATCGGTATATACCAGTTGATCTTTATCTT